>NZ_SSDM01000043.1:0-14415 GCF_004794375.1 Microbacterium sp. K35
GCGGTCCCGGTCAGTCGGCGACCGCCAGCACGGCCCGTCCGACGGCTCGCAGCTCGGTCGCGTCATGCGTCGACCGCTCCCCGGGCACGTAGCGCACCCGCCGCAGCTCACCGCCGCGGAACGGGAAGGAACGGTGCCGCTCGTGCAGCTCCCAGTCGACCGGGCCGCCGTAGTCGTAGCCGACGCTGATGCCCGTGAACGGCGCCATCCCGAGCAGCATCGGCACGTCGTCGATGCGGGCGACCTCGGCGCGGTCCACGTCGAGCGCGACCCGCCACCGCAGTCCCGGCCGCTCGTCCACGCGCAGCACCAGCTCGTGCGACCCCGGAGCGAGCCAGGGGCCGTCCGCCCGGTGCATCGCCCCGTACGCGTTGTACGCCAGCAGCGGCGCGCCGTCGTCGAGCGCGAGCAGGTAACCGCCGCCCTGGTCGCCGTGCGCCACGATCACGCCCGCCGTATCGTCGCGCACGAGCGCGTCGACCTCGACCAGGAACGACCGCAGCACGGTGAGCTTGGACGACCGGAACCGCTCCAGCGGGGGGCGGAACGGGATGAGGTCGACCGGAGCCGACAGGGGCTCCTCGGTGTCGGGCCGCAGCCGGAACAGGGCGCCCTCGTCGTCGAGCGGGAACACGGTGTTGCGCCAGGCCTCCGCGTGCCACCGCGCCGCGAGGGCACGGACGCGTTCCGGGTGCAGGGCCGCCACGTCGCGGGTCTCGGTGGGGTCGGCGGCGAGGTCGTACAGCTCCCACACCCCGCCCTCCGGCCCCTCGTCGCGCGTCGGGGGCACGGTCGACAGCGCCTTCCAGCCGCCCTCGACGATCGCCCGCCGTCCGACGCACTCGAAGTACTGCGCCTCCCGGCCGTCGGCCGCGGGGTCGGCGAGCACGGACGCGATGCTGCCGCCGTCCATCTCGAGTGCCGGCCGTCCGTGCCGCTCGTCGAGCGGGGGCACGCCGCACAGCTCCAGGATCGTCGGGGCGAGGTCCGACACGAACACGAATTGATCGCGCAGGCCGCCCGTCATGGGGGCGTCGGGCCACGACACGATCAGCGGCGCGTGCACCCCGCCCTCGTAGGTCGTGGCCTTGAACGAGCGGAACGGCGTGTTCGACACGCGTGCCCAGCCGGTCGGGTACTGCCCGAACAGCCGCGGGCCGCCGATGTCGTCCACGTCGCGCGGCACGTCGCGCACCCAGCCGTCGGGCATCGCCCCGGAGGCGCCGAACTGGGCGAAGTAGCTGCGGGTTCCGGTCGGGCCGCCCTCCGCGGTGCCGCCGTTGTCGCTTGCGAGCACCACGAGGGTGTTGTCCCACTCGCCGCTGCGCTCCAGGCGCGCGCGCAGCCGCCCCACGCTCTGGTCGATCTCGTCGACCGCGGCCGCGTACACCTCCATGTGCCGGGCGAACAGCCGCTGCTCCTCGGGGTCGAGCGCGTCCCACGCGGGGATGCTCGCGCCGTCGGCGAGCGGGTCGGGCGGCAGCTCGGCGTGCGGGGGCACGATGCCGCGCTCGCGCTGCCGGGCGAACCGCTGCTCGCGCATCCGGTTCCAGCCGTCCTCGTAGCGGCCGCGGTACTTCTCGATGTCGGCCTCCTTGGCCTGGATCGGCCCGTGCACCGAGGTGTGCGCGTAGTAGAGGAAGAAGGGGCGGTCGGGCTCGTTCACGCGCAGGTCGTCGATCATGCCGATCGCGCGGTCGGTCAGCTCGTCGGTGAGGAAGAACCCGTCGGGGAACTCGCGCACGTCCACCACGGAGTTGTCCTGCACGAGCCGGTGCGGGTGGTGCAGCGAGGTGAAGCCGTCCATGCTCCCGAAGTACCGGTCGAACCCGCGCTGCAGCGGCCAGGTGCGGCGGTCGGCGCCGTCGTGCAGCCGCGACTCCAGCGTCAGGTGCCACTTGCCGACCATGAAGGTCGCGTAGCCGCCGGCGCGCAGCGATTCCGCGAGGGTGGGGGCCGCCGCGGGCAGCTCGCACGAGAAGCCGGGGTAGCCGGGGTCGACGTGCGCCACGAACCCGAAGCCCGCGCGGTGCGGGTTGAGGCCGGTGAGCAGCGCCGCCCGCGCCGGGGAGCACATCGGCGCGGTGCGGTAGTTCGTGAACACCCAGCCGTCGCCGGCGAGGGCGTCGATGTGGGGCGTGTCGATCTCGCTGCCGAACGGGCCGAGGTCGCTGAAACCCAGGTCGTCGATCAGCATCACGATCACGTTCGGCGCCCCCGGCCGCGCCCGCCGCGGCTCGGGCCACCACGGCTCCGACTCCGACGTGAACTCCGCCGCCGTGCCCTCGAAGCCCTCGTAGCCGCGGGCGTCTGCGGCCGCCATTCAGCCGGCCCTCCGGATCAGCTCGAAGATGCGCGTGCGCAGCTCCGCGAACGCCGGGAGCGCCCGCGTGGTCAGCTGGTCGCGCGGGCCGAGGTCGATGTCGATGATCTCGGTGACCTTGGCCGGCCGCTCGCCCAGCACCACGACCCGGTCGGACAGGTACACGGCCTCGTCGATGTCGTGGGTGACGATCACGATGGTCATGCCGAACTGCTCGCGGATCCGCAGGCACAGGTCCTCCAGCTCGAAGCGCGTCTGCGCGTCGACCGAGGCGAAGGGCTCGTCCATCACCAGCACCTCGGGCCGGTAGGCGATCGCCCGGGCGATGGCGACGCGCTGCTGCATGCCGCCCGACAGCTGCCACGGGAACTTCGCCTCGGCACCGGAGAGGCCGACCGCGGCGAGCGCGGCGCCGATCCGCTCCTCGCGCTCCGCGGCGGGCAGACGCAGGTGCTTCAGGGGCAGCCGCACGTTCTTCTCCACGGTGAGCCACGGCATGAGCGAGCGCGTGTACTCCTGGAACACGAGGGCCATCTCCTGCGGCGGGCCGTCGATGGGCACGCCGTCGATCGCGGCACTGCCTGCGGTGATGCCCTGGAGCCCGGTGAGGCACTTGAGCAGCGTGGTCTTGCCGATGCCGGACGGGCCGACGATGCAGCACACCTCGCCGGCGCGCACGTCGAACGTGAGGTCGGCGATCACCGGCACGAGGCCGTTGCGGGTCTGGTACGACTTGGCGAGTCCGTCGACGCGCAGGCGCACGGGGGCGCTCTCGATGGTGGTCATGCGTTCTTCTCCTGTTGCTGGGAGGCGATGTACCAGCGCAGCACGCGGCGCCGGAAGAGGGTGAACAGGGCGGTGGCGGCGTAGCCGATGATGCCGAGCACGAGGATGCCCGCCCACATGTCGGGGATCGCGAACGACTGCTGCGCGAGCAGGGTCGCCGCTCCCAGTCCGGTGGAGGAGCCGAGCATCTCGCTCGCGATCATCACGACGAACGCGGTGATGAGGCTGACCTGCATGCCGGAGAGGATGCGCGGCCCCGCGGCGGGCAGCATCACGGAGAACAGCCGCTCGGGGCCGGTCAGCCGGTAGACGCGGCTGACCATGTCGAGCGTCGGCTCCCCCGCCCGCACCCCGTCGATGGTCGAGATGAGGATCGGGAACACCGCGGCGAGGGTGATCGAGAGGATGCGGGTCTCGGTGCCGAAGCCGATCAGCGACACGAAGATCGGCACGAGCGCGACGGGCGGGATCGCGCGGAAGAAGTGCACGGTCGGCTCCACCAGCCAGCTGAGCGGACGGATGAGCCCGAGCACCAGGCCGAGCAGCACGCCGATCACGGTCGCCAGCACGAACGACAGCGCGAGGTTGCCGACCGAGGAGGCGACGTCGACCAGGAACGCCGGCGTCTGCGCGAGCTGCCACAGGCGCTGGAGGATCACCTGCAGCGGCGGGAAGAACGCGTTGGTCGAGGCTGCGGAGGCGACCCACCACAGCACGAGCAGCAGCACCGGCACGGCGATCTCCGCACCGATCAGCACGCCCCGCGGGAGGCCGCCCTGGCCGCGCCTCCTGAACAGGCGCGAGGGGGTCTGGATCGAGGTGGTCAGGGTCATCACACGACCTGCTTCCGGTACTGGGGGTGCCAGTGCAGCAGCCGCCGCTCGCCCCACTGGCTCAGTCCCTGCACGAGCAGGCCGAGCACACCGAGGAGGAGCACGTAGGCGAACAGCTGCGCCTGGTTGCCGCTGATCTGCGACAGCAGCAGGCTCTGGCCGAGACCGGGCCCGCCGCCGAGCAGCCCGGCCACGACCGCGACGACGAGCGAGGTGGGCGCCGCGACGCGGATCGCGGTGCCGATGTAGGGCAGGGCGCTGGGCAGCACGATGCGGCCGAGGATCTCGCCGCGCCCCATGCCGTACGAACGCCCGGTCGCCCTGGCCACCGGATCGGTGTCGAAGACGCCGGCGGAGGCCTGCACGGCGATCGCGATGAAGCAGCCGAAGAACACCAGGAAGATCCCCATGCCCAGGGTGGGCCCGAGCACGAGCACCACCACGGGCAGGATCACGATCGGCGGGATCGGCTTGAGGAACTCGAGGGGTACACGCGTGGCGTGCATCGCGAGCGGCGAGGTGCCGATCGCGACGCCCAGCACCACGCCGATCACGATGGCGAGCACGAGCCCGACGAGCGCCATGGTGAGCGTGTCGCCGAGCGCGGTCCAGGTGGCGGGGGTGCCGAGCAGGCGCACGGCCTCGCCGATCGCAGCGGTCGCGGGCGGCAGCGGGGAGTCGGCGAGGGGCCCGGCGGTCGCGGACCACTCCCAGAGAGCCAGCGCCGCGAGGACGCCGACCGCTCCGACGAGGGGTGGGACGAAGGGGGAACGGGTCATGGTGCTCACTCCGCGGCGACGACGACGCCCTCGAGGTCGACCGGGGACGGCAGGAAGCCGAGCTTCCCGAGCTTCTCGTTCACGCGCTCGAGGTCGATCGGGGCGACCTCGGCGGGCCAGAACGGGAGCTTGACCTCGTCGACCGTGAGCGTCGAGCCGGTGGCGTCGATGCCGGCTTGGATCGCGTCCTCCGGATGCTCGTTCGCGTAGGCGTTGCTCTTGGCGATGGCCCGCTGGAACGCGGCGATCGCATCGGCCTTGCCCGAGAGGGTGCTCTCCCCCGTGGTCCACAGTCCGACGGCACCCTCCTCGAAGAAGCCGACCGACGGGGCGGAGACGAACGTCGCCCCGGCCGCAGCGGCCTCGCCGGTGAACGGGCTCACGAGGCCCGCCGCGTCGACGGTGCCGCTCTTGAGCGCCGCGACCGCGGAGGTGAAGTCGAGCACGACCCACTCGACCGAGGAGGGATCGACGCCGGCGCGGTCGAGGGCATCGGTGATCACGACCTCCAGCTGCGCCTTGCGGGCGGGGATGGCGATGGTCGCGCCCTCCAGGTCGGCGACGTCGGTGATGCCGCTCGCCGCGGAGGCGTAGAGGCCGGTGTCGTCGACCTCGGCCGGGTCCTCGGCGTCGGCCGCGCCGTCGACGTAGCCGTCGGCGGGAGCCACGACCTTGAGCGGCACCCCGCTCGCGAGCGCGTTGAGCAGCGGGATGCTGGGGGCGTAGGCGATGTCGACCTGGCCGCTCTGCGCGGCGGCGAGGCCCGCGGGCGGGTTGGCGACCACCGACGTCTCGATCGCCAGGCCCTCGTCCTCGAAGAAGCCCTGCTCCTGTCCGAGCAGCAGCGCCCCGTCGGAGACGAGTCCGATGGTGGCGACCTTGAGGGTGGTCAGCTCGCCGCCCGCGCCCGAGCCGGAGCCGGAGTCGGCCGGGGACGACGTGCACGCGGCCAGCGCGAGCACTCCCGCCGCGGCGACCACTCCGGCCGCCCGTCGTGCGAGTCGATTCATGTTCATGGAGAACTCCTCTTCGAGTTAGTCACCGGCTGGTGATTTTAAAGATCGTACTCGTGCCTTGCAGGGCTGCGGTTACGATCGGGTTACATTAGTCACCGAATGGTGACGAAAAAGGTCATGCAGATGAGGGTTGATGCAGAGGGGGATATCGATGCCGAAGATCGTCGACCACGACGAGCGCCGCGACCACATCGCCGACGCCGCCACGCAGGTCATCATCCGGGTGGGATTCGACAAGCTCACCATGCGGGAGATCGCGACGGAGGCGGGGTACGCGCACGGCGCGATCGCCCGGTACTTCCCCGACAAGCGCAGCGTGCTCACCGCCGCGTTCCTCCGGCTCTACACGCTCGCGAACGACCGCATCCACGCGCGCATCGAGGGCGTGCGGGGGCTGGAGGCCCTGGAGCGCATGTGCCGCGAGATCCTGCCCTACAGCCCGAACGGCCCGCTGTACGCGAAGGTCGTGATCGCTTTCTGGGACCACGCCTCGCAGGACGAGGAGGTCACGCGCATCCACCGCGTGAACAACCTGCACTGGCGCGACCTGTTCCGCCAGTGCCTGATCGAGGCGCGCGACGACGGCGAGCTGGCCGACCACGTCGACATCGAGACGGCGGTCAACGAGATCGCGTCCCGCAACGCCGGCTGGCAGATGATCTCGGTGCTGATGCCGGACTCCGCGGGGGACGGACGGCTGAACGACGCGCTCGACGCACTGCTGTCGATGCTGCGCCGCCCGGCCGCCCCGCCCTCCCGCTGATCGCACCGGACCCTCCCCCGTCAGCCCGCCAGGACGAAGCGCGCGCCGCGCTCCCCGATCATGGCGGCCGGTGCGTTCGTGTTGCCGGTGGGGACCGTGGGCATGACCGAGGCGTCGACGACGCGGAGGCCGTCGATGCCGCGCACCCGCAGCTGCGGATCCACCACGGCCTCGGCGTCGGAGCCCATGCGGCACGTGCCGACCTGGTGGTGGTAGGTGATGGCGGTGCGGCGCACCCAGTCCTCGACCGCGTCGTCGGGCACGTCCGGCCCCGGGTAGACCTCGGTCGCGCCCCACTCCTCGGCGAGCGCCGGCCGGGTGCCGATGCGGCGGCACTGGCGCACGGAGGCGGCGAGGGCGTCGGCGTCGCGCTGGTCTTCGAGGGCCGCGAGGTCGATCGCGGGCGGGTCGGCGAGCCGCGGCCCGGTGAGCCGGAGCGACCCCCGGCTGTACGGCGTGACGAGACCGGCCATGAGGGTGAAGCCGTCGCTGCCGCGCGGCTCCAGCTCGCCCCACATCGGCACGGAGAAGTGGATGGGCTGGGTGTCGGGTTCTGGCAGGCCCTCGCGGCTCCGCCAGAACAGGTGGCTCTGGGTCACGGAGACACCGGGCTGCGGCGGGCCGACGGGCTTCTTCCCGGTGGCGAAGATCACGGGCGACAGCAGGTGGTCGTGCAGGTTCCTGCCCACGCCGGGCGCGTCGAGCACCACGGGGATGCCGAGTGCGTCGAGCTCGTCGGCCGGGCCGATGCCGGAGCGCAGCAGGATCACCGGCGTGCCGATCGCGCCTGCCGCGAGGATCACCTCGTCGGCGCGCACCTCCTCCGTCTCCTCCCCCTCGCCCAGCCGCACGCCGACCGCGCGGCCGTCGTGCACGATCACGGAGTGCACCTCGCGGCCGGTGAGGATGGTGAGCTGCTCGGCGATCGGCTGCGCGTACGCGGTCCACGTGTTCACGCGGCGCCCGTCGCGCATCGTCACCTGCTCCTGCGAGACCCCGTCGAGCACACCGCCGTTGTAGTTCGGGTTGTGCGGCAGGCCCTCCTGCACGGCCGCCTCGATGATCGACGCCTGGATCGGCGAGAGCGGATAGTCGTCGGTGACCGGGAGCAGGTCGTTCTCGATCGCGGCGAACACCGGCTCCACGTCGGCCCAGCTCCAGCCCGTGGCGCCCTCGCGGTCCCAGCGGTCGTAGTCGGACGCGGCGCCGCGCACCCAGATCATCGCGTTGAGCGCGTGCGACCCGCCCGTGACCTTGCCGCGGGGAAGGTGCAGTCGACGCCCTCCCGCATGAGGCTGCGGCACCGTGAAGAAGTCCCAGTCCTCGGCCGAGTGCCACAGCTCCCCCGCACGGGACGGGTCGTGGATGGCCGGGTTGGTGTCGTAGCCGCCCGCCTCGATCAGCGTGACCGCCACGCCCGCATCGCTGAGGCGCCGCGCGACGATCGCGCCCGACGTGCCGGCGCCCACGACGATCGCGGACCGGATCGCGGGCTGCTCCGACTCCGGGTTCACGGCCGCGCCCGGGTTCACGGTCACGCCCGGGTCCTCGGTCACGCCCGGGTCCTCGGTCACGCCCGGGTTCACTGCCGCGCCCGGGTCCTCGGTCACGCCCGGGTTCACTGCCGCGCCCGGGCCCTCGGTCACGCCCGGGTTCTCGGCTGCCACGGTCAGGCCTTGCGCCCGGGGCCGGACACGACCTGGGTGACCGCGACCGACTTGAGGCCCTCGACGCCGAACTCCAGACCGTAGCCGGAGCTCTTGACGCCGCCGAACGGCACCATCGGGTGCAGGCCGCCGTGCGAGTTGATCCACACGGTGCCGGACTGCATGCGCGACGCGGCCTCGCGGGCGGCCTCGGGGTCGCTCGACCACACGGACGCGCCGAGGCCGACGTCGAGCGCGTTGGCGAGCTCGAACGCCTCGTCCACGTCGCTGTAGCGGATGACGGGCAGCGCCGGGCCGAACTGCTCTTCCTGCACGAGCGCGGCGTCGTTGTCGATGTCAGCCACGATCGTCGGGCGGTAGAACAGCTCGCCGAGGTCGGATGCGGGCTCTCCGCCGGTGACGATCCGGGCGCCGCGGCTCTTCGCGTCTTCCACGAGCCGGCTGACGATGTCGAACTGCGGGCGGTTCTGCAGCGGCCCGAGCACGTTGCCCTCGTCGAGACCGTTGCCCATGGGCACCTGCTCGGCGATCGCGGCGAGTGCGTTCACCACGTCGTCGTAGATCGAGTCGTGCACGTAGAGGCGCTTCATGGCGGCGCAGGTCTGGCCGGTGTTGATGAAGGCGCCCCAGAACAGGTCTTCGGCGATCGCGGCGGCGTCGGTGCCGGGGAGCACGATGCCGGCGTCGTTGCCGCCCAGCTCGAGGGTGAGGCGGGCGAGGTTGCCGGCGGAGCTCTCGATGATGCGGCGGCCGGTCGCGGTGGAGCCGGTGAACATGATCTTGTCGATGTCGGGGTGGGAGGCCAGTCGCGCACCGACCTCGCGGTCGCCGGAGATGCCGATGAGCACATCCGCGGGCAGCACCTCGTTCATGACGGCCAGCATCGCGAGGACGCTCAGCGGGGTGTACTCGCTGGGCTTCGCGACGACCGTGTTGCCCATGCGCAGCGACGGCCCGATCTGCCAGATGGTGATCATGAGGGGCCAGTTCCACGGGCCGATCGCGCCGACGACGCCCGCCGCCTTGTACACGAGCTCGGCGTGCAGGGTCTCGTCGTCGACCAGCACCTGCGGTTCGAGCACGGTGGTGGCGTTGGTGCGCAGCCACGCGGAGCAGGCCCCCAGCTCGAAGCGCGCGTTCGGGCCGTTGAGCGGCTTGCCCTGCTCGCGCGACAGCAGATAGGCGAGGCCCTCCGCGTTGGCGTCGATCGCGTCGGCCGCGGCCAGGAGGAGTTCGCTGCGCTTCTCGTGTCCGAGGGCTTCCCATGCGGGCTGCGCTGCCTTGGCGCGGGCGATCGCATCGTCGAGGTCGGCGACCGTCGCGACGGGGGCGCGGCCGATGACCTCCCGGGTCGCGGCGTCCGGGATCTCCCGGCCGGCACCCTCCGGCGCCTGGATGCGGTCGAGCAGAGCGGCGGCTGCGGACGCGGCGGAATCGGTGGATCCCGAGTCGACGGCTACGGGAACGGCGGAATCGGACATCGGTGTCTCTCCTTCGGCGGGTCACGGCGCGGACGCCGGTCTTCTTCTCATTGTCGGTCGGCCCCTCCGACGACACTTGTCGCGGAGCGCGCCGCAGATGTCTCCGCGCGAAGGATGCGCGCGCGGCGGGCGTGCGGCGGCTCCGCACCGGGGCGCGGCCCCCTCGGCGGTGGGGTGCGCCATCGTCGCGCGGGATCCCACCAGGCCGGCCCCCGCACGAGCGGCACTCCGTCTCGCATGCGGATCTGCCAGCCGGAGGTGTCGAGCGTGCGGTGATGGTGCCAGCACAGCGCGACGCCGTTGTCGGTGTGGGTCGCGCCCCCGCGGGCATGCTCCGTGACGTGGTGGATCTCGCACCAGGCGGCGGGGACGTGGCACCCGGGGATGAGGCACTCGCGGTCCCGCGCACAGATCGCCCGGCGCTGCGCGGTCGTGAAGATCCGCTCGCTCGACCCGAGCCCGATGATCCTTCCGCCCGCTCCGAAGACGACACGCTGCACCGTGCCGCCGCAGTCCGTGTGCACGGCGACCCGGGTCGAGACCGGTGTGCCGACGCCCTCGACCTGCGCCCAGCCTCGTCCTCGGGCGAAGTCCTCGGCGGCGACCGTGACCACCAGGGTCGGGGCGCCGCCACCCAACCGCGGCATGTCGTCGTGGCGGGCCGCGATCCCCAGCGCTGCCGCGAGCGCATCGTGCTGCTTCTGTGCGCGGGTCCGCCCATCGACCATCCCTCCGGCATCTCCGGACGGGAGCGCGTCGTCCTCCGGAGAGACCGGCAGGTCGCCGGCGGAGGCGTCATCGAGATCTGCGGACGGCACGAAGTGGACGCCGGGAACCGGCGGTCCCTCGACCTTCGGGTTCAGGTACGCGTCCCAGATCCGCTGCAGCTGCCCCGCGACCTCGGGCAGCAGCGCACCCTGCTCGATCGGCCCGGTCGCGGCCAGCAGCCCCGTCACGCCGATCGCCCCCTCGACGAGGGCGTCGCGCAGCGCCGGCCACCGCGCCGGGAGCCACTCCCCGGAGGAGAGGTCGACCTCGCGGCGCACCAGCCGCGCGGCCTTCAGTGTCCGTGCGGCGGTCGCCGCGTCCACCCGGAGGACGCGTTGCAGGAGCTCGTTCATCGACCGGCAGCCGAACCGCCCGCAGAACGCCGGCTCCCCCGACCCCGCAGGACGCTGATCGACGTTCGCGACCGCTTCCACGACCACGGCCTCCACCCGTCGCTGGATCTCGCCCGCCACCCGCAGCAGCTCCATCATGTCCCCCGCGGCGAGAGCACTCAGGGTGCCGGATCGCAGCACCGCATCGAGGGCGACGACCGTGTCGCCCAGAACCGCTGCCGATGTGCTCTCCATGGGACGATTCCATCGGGGGCCACCGACATTCGGAGCCGGATAACCCCAGGCCAGAGAGATATTCCGGAACACCCGAGCGACACATCCCGTACCAGCGCGGGCTCGCGGACAGCCCTCGACGGCAGCGCACGACGGGCGCACGATCAACCGCCCGCCCCGTCTCCACGTCGTTCACCCGGGCACCACGTCGCCGTGGCTCGAGCCTCAGGTGCGGTCGTCGTCCTCGAAGATCAGGATCGTGCGGGTCGACCGGATCGAGGGGATCGCCTGGATGTCCTCGAGCACGATGCGGCGGAGGTCGCGGGCGTCGTTGGCCCGCACGAGCAGGAGCACGTCGAAGTCTCCGCCGACCAGGGCGATGTGCTCGATCTCGGGGATCGCCCGCAGCCGGGCCCGCACGTCCTGCCACGTGGCCTGCTCGATCGCGAGGGTCACGTAGGCACTCGCGTGGTGACCCAGCAGTACGGGGTCGGTGCGCACGGTGTAGCCGGTGATGACCCCCGCGTCCGTCAGCCTCTTGATGCGCGCGTGCGCCCCGGCACGGGAGATGTGCACGGCCTCGGCGATCGCGGTCATCGACGCCCGCGCGTCCCTTCGGAGCTCGGCGAGGATCGCGCGATCCGTGTCATCCAGGGCCGTCATGGCACCCCTCTCATCCCGGTCTGAATCCTGACATTGTGAACGCCAGATCCGCAACCATCGTGCAATCGTCCACGATCTGACCGGGGATATTGGATGACTGTCGCGACCGGGGCATGCTGTCCTCATCGAGTTCGGCGAGGAAGGCGGACGATGCTGCACACGGACCTGCTGCCGCGGGACACCGCGGTGAATCTGATCACGGCGGACGGCACGACCGTCCACGACGAGGCCTACGCGCTGCCTGACGCGGACACGCTGCTCACCGCCTACCGGGGTCTGGTCGAGGGCCGCCGCATCAACGAGCAGGCCAACGCGCTCGTGCGACAGGGGCGCCTCGCCGTGTACCCGTCCTCGCACGGGCAGGAGGCGTGCCAGGTCGCGGCGGCCATGGTGCTCGGCGACCGGGACTGGCTGTTCCCGACCTACCGCGACTCGGTCGCCGTGATCGCCCGCGGTGTCGCTCCGGCCGAGGCTCTGGTGCTCCTCAAGGGCGACTGGCACTCGGGGTACGACGTCCGCGCGCACCGGGTCGCACCGCAGGCCACTCCCCTGGCCACGCAGCTGCTGCACGCGGTGGGGTTCGCGCAGGCGGCGAAACACCGCGGGGAGGACACGGTCGTGCTGGCCCTGTGCGGCGACGGCGCGACGAGCGAGGGCGACTTCCACGAGGCGATGAACTTCGCCGCCGTGTTCCACGTGCCGGTCGTGTTCTTCGTGCAGAACAACGAGTTCGCCATCTCGGTGCCCCTGTCGCGCCAGACGGCCGCTCCCTCGCTCGCCCACAAGGCGATCGGCTACGGCATGCCGGGCCAGCGCGTCGACGGCAACGACGTCGCGGCCGTGCTGGCCGTGCTGACCGAGGCCGTGGATCGCGCGCGGGCGGGCGGCGGGCCGTCGCTCGTCGAGGCGCACACGTATCGCATGCAGGCGCACACGAACGCCGATGACGACACCCGCTACCGCGAGCGCGACGAGGTGCAAGCGTGGATCGCCCGTGACCCGCTGCTGCGACTGCGCGCACACCTGACCGCCGCGGGCGCGCTCGACGAGGACACCGAGAAGCGCTTCGCCGCCGGGGCGGAGGAGATCGCCGCCGCGATGCGCGAGGCGCTCAACACCGACGCCGACCTCGACCCGGAAGACCTGTTCCGCTTCGTGACCACGAGCCGGTCGCCTCAGCTCGAGGAACAGTGGCAGCTGCTGCACGGCGAACTCGAACGAGACGGGCTCGCCCACGCCGCAGCCGCGACGAACGGAGGACAGCGATGAGCATCGCCGAGCACGACACCCGTCCCGCGGCCCCCGCCGACACGGCCCCCGCCGACATCGCGAACACCGAAACCGGCGGCACCGACGCACCGGACGCCGCGCCCGCACCGGCCACGATGACGATGGCGGCCGCCCTCAACCTCGCGCTCGCCGACGCACTGGCCGCCGATTCCGACGTGGTCGTGTTCGGCGAGGACGTCGGCGCGCTGGGCGGGGTGTTCCGCATCACCGACGGCCTCACGGCCCGCTTCGGCGAGGACCGCTGCTTCGACACCCCGCTCGCAGAGTCCGGCATCATCGGCACGGCGGTCGGCATGGCCATGAACGGCCTGCGCCCCGTGGTCGAGATGCAGTTCGACGCGTTCGCCCTGCCGGCGTTCGAGCAGATCGTCAGCCACGTCGCGAAGCTCGGCAACCGCACGCGCGGCGGCATCCGGATGCCCCTCGTCATCCGCATCCCGTTCGGCGGGGGCATCGGCGGGGTCGAGCACCACTGCGACTCGTCCGAGGCCTACTACGCGCACACCCCGGGGCTCACGGTCGTCAGCCCGTCCACCCCGCAAGACGCGTACTCGCTGCTGCGCGCGGCGATCGCCTCGCCCGACCCCGTGGTGTTCCTGGAGCCGAAGAAGCTCTACTGGTCGAAGGGCGAGGTCGACACCACCGTCACGGCCGAGATCGGCTCCGCGCGCGTCGCCAGGGACGGCACCGATGTCACGCTGCTCGCCTACGGCGCCTCCGTCGCGCTCGCCCTGGAGGCGGCCGAGGTCGCGGCGGCGGAGGGGCGCAGCGTGCAGGTGGTGGACGTGCGGTCGCTGTCTCCCTTCGACGACGAGACCGTGACCGCCGCCGTGCGCTCCACCGGGCGGGCTGTCGTGATCTCCGAGGCGCCGGGCTTCGTGAGCGTCGCCTCGGAGATCCAGGCGCGCGTGTTCGAGCGGTGCTTCGAGTACCTCGCCGCGCCCGTGCGCCGCGTGACGGGCTTCGACACCCCGTACGCGCCGCCGAAGTTCGAGCACTGGTATCTGCCCGACGTCGACCGCGTGCTCGACGCGATCGACACGCTGCACTGGGACGAGGACGCATGAGCACTCCCGTGAAGACCGCCGTCCGCGTGTTCCGCCTGCCCGATCTCGGCGAGGGGCTCACCGAGGCCGGGCTCGTGCAGTGGCTGGTCGCGGTGGGCGACACGATCGTCACCGATCAGGCGATCGCCGAGGTCGAGACCGCGAAGAGCGTCGTGGAGCTGCCGTCGCCGTTCGCTGGTGTGATCACGGCGCTGCACGGCACCCCGGGCGACACGATCGACGTCGGCGCCCCGGTCCTGGAGGTCGCCGACCCCGGACACGTGCCGGACGACGCCGCGGGCACGCCAGACGCCGACCCCGCCGCGACGACCGAGCAGGAGGCGTACCGGCAGGAGGAGCGCGCCGGCTCCGGCAACGTGCTCATCGGCTACGGCACCTCGGCGTCGACCACGAAGGGCCGGCGCCGCCGCCCC
>NZ_SSDM01000044.1:0-510 GCF_004794375.1 Microbacterium sp. K35
CCCCGGTCGCGGGCGGCGTGGTCGCCACCGGGGTCGTGGCCGCAGCGCTCGTGCTGCCGCCCGCCTCGCTGTCGGTCGAGCTCGCGATGTCGCGTGCGGGGGAGCAGGCCACGCTGTTCGCCGGGGCGGACACGGTGGCCCTCGGCGTCGCGGACACCTCGACGTTCGGCATCGGCGACTGGGCCAGTGTCTTCGCGGGGGCCACGAACACCGCGGCGTACGACGGGGCCCCGGTCACGCTCACCGGCTTCGTCACCCCGGCGGGGAAGGGCGACGGCGTGAATCTCACCCGGCTCGTCATCACGCACTGCGTGATCGACGCGCAGACCGCGGCCCTGCCGACCGACGTCGACCCCGGTGAGTATGAGACGGGGCAGTGGGTCGAGGTGACGGGCACGGTGCGTGCCGACGCCGACGGCACGCTGCGCATCGAGCCGACGGACGTCGTCGCGATCGACGAGCCGAAGGACCCCTATGAGTACTGACGACGAGCGCCGCGAGACGCCCGCC
>NZ_SSDM01000045.1:0-7324 GCF_004794375.1 Microbacterium sp. K35
TCGCGGCGGCGACGGCTCCACGGAACCCCGCCGCGAGGGTGTCCGCCGATCCGGTCAGGACGATGTACTCCGACGGCAGGGACAGCGCGCCCCGCCGGGACTCGGCGTCGGCAGGCACGGCGAAATCGTGCGGCGGTGCGCCGGCGATGACGCGGATCCGGTCGCCGAGTCGGGCGATCTCGGCCAGACGCTCCCCCACGGCGTGGGTCGGCACGACCACGGCGTCCGCGTGCCGCGCGGCACGGCGGAGCATGCCGCGCTGCCAGGCCACGGCCGACTTCGACAGGGCGCCCGGGTCGTCCCAGGCGCACAGGTCCCACACCGTCACGGTGGTCTGATCGTGGTCGTGCACCCTGTCGTGGCGCACGAGCGGCGCCATCAGCGTGGGCGCGTGGATCATCCCGCCGCCCACACCCGGAGCGATGCCCAGCTGCCACGAGGCCGCCAGTTCCCGGCGACCGAGACCGAGCGTGCGCACCTCGTCGACCCCGGCGACGTCCACCTGCGCGCCCGCCGGTACGATCGCGTCGACCGCGCAGCCGGACGGGGCCGTCGCGACGAGCCCCGCCGTCAGCTCACGTGCCGCCGTGGCCTGGTCCTGGTCCACGACGTGCACCAGTTGATCCAGAACCACACGCAGCCGAGCACCCATGGGTTCAGGCTAACCGCGGCATGCTGCGGAGCCGTGGAGCGCACCGCCCGCCGGTCCGCAATTTCAGCGTTCCCACAGCAACGCATGACCTCACGTGCGCGCTCCATGGCCTCGCGCGTACCCACCGTGCTTGAATGCTCGAGTGAGCGATGGCCGACTTCCTGCCCGACGCCGATGGATCGGATGGACCATCGGCATCCTCCTGACGCTGCTCGTGATCGCCATCGGCTGGGTCACGGTCCGCGGCATCGGCGCGGTGGACGATCTGCGTCAGGTCGCGAAGGGCGCGACCCAGCTGAAGCAGGCGATCGCGGAGGGCGATCTCGACGGCGCGGAGCCCATCTCCGATGCCATCGCCCGCAACGCGGCCTCCGCCCATGACCTCACCTCCGATCCGATCTGGCACGCGTTCGGCGTCCTGCCGTGGGTCGGTCCGAACTTCCAGGCCGTCAGCGAGATCGCCGAGATCGCGGATGACGTATCGACCGAGGCGCTGCGACCCCTGCTGCAGGTCGGCGCCGATCTCGACCTGTCGAGCCTGGGCTTCACCGACGGCGCGATCAACCTCGCGCCGTTCGCCCAGGTCGAGGAGCCCCTGGCCGCCGCCGCGGCGTCGCTCACCTCCGCCGACGACCGAGCCAAGCGCATCGACGCCGATGCGACGCTGCCCCCTCTCGCCGATGCCATCCGTCAGATGCGAGGATCCGTCACGCAGGCGGCGACGGTCGTGGGCTCGCTGCACGGCGCTGCCGTGCTCCTGCCCACGATGCTGGGCGGCGACGGTCCGCGCACGTACGTGCTCGCGATGCAGAACAACGCCGAACTGCGCTCCTCGGGCGGCATCATCGGCTCGATCGCCCTGCTGCACGCCGAGAACGGGCGGGTGACCCTGCAGAGCCAGGCATCCACGCGCGACTTCCCCGCCCTCGATGTCCCCCTCCCGGTGAGCGAGTCCACCACGGCGCTGTTCGAGGATCGCCCAGGACGGTTCCTGCAGAACATCACCAGCATCCCCGACTTCCGCGAGGCCGGCGAGACGATCGCGGCACGGTGGGTCGGGCGTTTCGGCGGCCAGGTCGACGGGGTGATCGCCGTGGACGCCCTGGTCGCCGAGCATCTGATGGAGGTCACGGGCGACCTGACGTTCGGGCCCTTCACGGCGACGTCCGACACGATCACGAGCATTCTGCTGTCGGAGATCTACGCGGCCGTCCCCGACCCCGTGGCACAGGATGACATCTTCGCTCTTGCAGCCGGCGGCCTGTTCGGAGCAGCCCTGTCGGGCGGCGATCCCCAGGCTCTGATCGGCGCGCTGGCCGATGCCGCGGGCGAGGGTCGGATCCGCATCTGGAGCGCGCACGAGGACGAGGAGACCCTGCTCGCCGCGAGCGCCCTCGGCGGCACGATCCCCCCGGACTCGGCCGACACGAGTCACGTGGGCGTGCTGTTCAACGACGGCACCGGCGCGAAGATGGACTACTACACGCGCGCCACGATCGCGACCGCCGTCGGGCGCTGCGACGGAGAGCCGACCACGCAGATCACCGTCACCTGGACGAACACCGCACCCGCCGACGCGGCGACCTCCCTGCCCCCGTACGTGACGGGCGACGGGTTCTACGGCGTGCCGCCCGGCACCGTGCGCACGCTCATCGCGGTGTACGGCCCCGAGGGCGCCACCCCGTCCCACGTGGACAGGGACGGTGAGGACGACGGCGTGCAGACGGCGATGCTCGGCGACCGGTCCGTCGTGCAGCACGAGGTGCAGCTGGCGCCCGGCGAGTCGACCACCATCACCGTCGAGTTCCAGGGCACGGGTGCCGGTCAGCGGCTCACCGAGGTGCTGCACACCCCCCTGATCACGGGGCCGGAGCTGACCAAGGACACACTCCGCTGCGGTTCGTGACAATCTCCCTCGAATGGGGTACTGTCATCTCACTGGGGAATAACTGGGGTCTGTGAACCTGCCGTGGGGGCAGGAGACCTCACGCAGTCGGACGCAGGGGTGTGTCCGGAGGCGATTCCGCGTGACATTTCTGGGGAGAGATCATGCTGAAGAAACTGGCTGCCATCAGCCTTACCGCTGGCGCGCTGGTACTCGTCGCGCCGACCATCGCAACCGCTGCGCCGACGATTCCGGACGCATCCAGCGATTCGTACCCCTCGCCTCCCGGTGTGAAGGTCGGCGACCCGATCATCGACGTGTGCGAGGTCTCCACCATCGTCTTCGGCCCCGGGTACTTCCTGCCGTCCGAGAACGTGGCGGTCTCCGTTTCCGGCAAGAACGCGGGCAAGGCCGCGACCTCCGGCAACACCGCCGGCGCCGACGGCAGCATGACGCTGACGTTCCGCCCGCCGGCCGACGGTGAGGGCTCCTACGCCGTCGCCTTCGGGGGCTCGCGTCCGTACACCGCCACGATCACCGTGTCGCACGGCCACGACGCCGCGTCCAGCTGCGATCACGACCCTGCCGTCGCACCCGCGGGTACCGAGCTGCCCCTGACCGGCGGCGGCATGGAGCTCGCGCTCACCGGCGGCTCGGTCTCGCCGTGGGTGCTCGGCGGTGGAGCTGCCGCCCTGGTCGCCGGTGGGGCGCTCGTCGCCACCGGGATCGTTCGCCGCAAGCGCGCCTGAGCCTGGCTGCCGCCTCGCGCGGTGGTCGGCTGGACGACGGTGATCCCTCCCCCTCCGATCACCGTCGTCTGGCGAATCCGGTGCTGCACCGGACGCCCACGGGCGACGACCCTCGGGAGCGTCGCCCGTGGGCTGCGCCATGCCCACGCGGAGCGGGCCCCCTCCGTCAGGGGCTGGGCGTGGGGGTCGACGTCGGCGGGTGCAGCGCCTGCTGGATCATCTGGTGGATGTACCCGTAGTCGGGGTTGTGCTCGTCCACGCCCGAATCCGGGGTCAGCTCGATCGTCGTGACCTGCTGCTCCTTCGCCTTGAGCATCAGATCGAAGAACTCCGGAAGCTTGTCCTGGGGCAGATCGGTGCTGATCAACGCCGTGCCCGCCGCGGCGACCTCGTTGAACCGCGTCAGCACGGTCTGCGGCGTGAACTGAGCCAGGATCGCCTCCTGAAGTTCCCGCTGCCGCTTCATGCGGTCCCAGTCGCTGGTCGTGTAGCGCGAGCGGGCGTACCACTGCGCCGTGTCGCCGTCCATGTGCTGCTGGCCCGGCTCGATCCAGCCGATCGCCCACTCGTTCACGTCCGTCCCGGTCCATCCCTCGGGCGGACCGCCCTTCGGGAGACGCTCGGTGACGTTGATATCGACCCCGCCCAGCGCGTCGACCAGGTCGGCGAAGCCGTGCATGTCGACGAACACGTAGTACGGGATCTCGATCCCGAGGACGCCCTCGGCGGCATCCTTCGTCGCTTCGATGCCCGGCTCGGAGCCCTGGGCGACCGCCTTCGGGTACAGCTCCGCTCCTCCGTCGTCCCGGCACACCTCTGCGGCGTAACGCACGTGGTTCATCCAGCCGTTCCACCCGCAGGTCGACGAGCTGTGCCCCTCGAATCCGTTCGGGTACTGCGCCTGCATGGGACTGCCGTCGCTGAACGGCGCATTCGGGAGCTCACGCGGAATGCCCGTGATCGTGACCGCACCGGTCTCGGCGTTCACCGACACGACCGAGATGCTGTCGAAACGCATGGAGTCGCGGCCGTCCCCGCTGTCCGCACCGAGCAGGAGGATGTTGTAGTAGCCGTCGCTCGGCGGGAGGCTCGGTCCGCTCTGCCCGAAGATCGCCCCGACGGTTCCCCGCACGGATCCCACCGATGTCGCGGCGTAACCGGCGGCGCCGCCGACCAGGCCGAGGAGCACGAGCGCCACCACGGGGATCGCCAGCCGCGAGGGGTTGGGGACCTTGACCAGCCGCACGAGGCGCAGGGTGTCGAGGGTCAGCACGATCCACAGCACCACGTACGCCACCAGCAGCACCTGGACGATCGTCAGCACCACGGCGGAGAAGAACCCGCCGGCGACCGTGAGCCACAGGAGGACCGGTCGGGTGAACAGGGCGAGACCGACGGTCACGATCACCAGCAGCCAGGCCGTGAGCGTGGCGCCGAGACCGAACCGACCGAGACGGCGGTTGCCCGCCAGCACCTGAGCGGACCCCGGAAGAAGAAGGTTCATCGCGATGAGCCACCACCCGCGTTTCGACATCATCCCGGGGTCGGTGGAGTCCGGGTGCCGCAGCGGCCGGGTCTCGATGATCGGGCGCTGTCGTGCGCGCGGAGGCGCAAGGGTCACAGCGAGTCCTTCAGCCGTTCGTTCTTCGCCGCGACCTGCGACTCGAGATCGGCGGCGTAGGCCTCGACCCGGTCGGCGAGCTCCGCGTCGGCGGCGCCGAGGATGCGGGCGGCCAGGAGGCCGGCGTTGCGGGCCCCGCCGATCGAGACGGTCGCCACGGGGATCCCCGCCGGCATCTGCACGATCGACAGCAACGAGTCCATGCCGTCGAGGTACGCGAGCGGCACGGGAACACCGACCACGGGCAGCGGCGTCATCGACGCGAGCATCCCGGGCAGATGGGCCGCTCCGCCGGCCCCCGCGATGATCACGCGGAGCCCTCGCGCGCGGGCCTCCCGCGCATACGACATGAGCTTGTCGGGGGTGCGGTGCGCCGAGACCACCTCGACCTCGTGCGGGATCCCGAAGTCCGTCAGGGCCTGCGAGGCGTCACTCATGACGCGCCAGTCGGAGTCGGACCCCATGACGACGCCGACCACGGGCGCAGCGGAGGAGTGAAGTGGCTCTGTCACCAGAACAGGCTACGGGCTCGCGCTGGGAGAACACCCCAGCGGCACGCGGCTGCGCCCAGGTCCCGTCCGCCTCGCGTCACGCGAAGTGCGCGGCGGCCGCCCGAGCGACGTACACCGCGTCGTCCAGGTCCTCCCCGGCGACGTTGACGTGTCCGACCTTGCGACCCGGACGCGGCGCCTTGCCGTACGTGTGGATCTTGGCGCCGGGGTGCTCCGCCATCGCCGACGCGAACCGCTCGTCGAGCGTGGCACCGATCGGGCCGCCGAGGATGTTCACCATCACCGACCACGACGCGCGAGGAGCGGTGCTGCCCAGCGGCAGGTCGGCGACCGCGCGCAGGTGCTGCTCGAACTGTCCGGTCACGGCGCCGTCCTGGCTCCAGTGCCCGCTGTTGTGCGGACGCATGGCCAGTTCGTTGACGAGGATGCGCTCGTCGTCGGTCTCGAACAGCTCGACCGCGAGCATGCCGGTGACGCCGAGACCCTCCGCGATGGTGCGTCCGATCCCCTCCGCCACCTCGACCAGCCGATCGCCGGCGGCCGGGGCGGGCGCGATGACCTCGGCGCACACCCCATCGCGCTGGACGGTCTCGACCACGGGGTACGCGATCATCTCTCCCCCGCTGCGCCGGGCGACCTGCTGGGCGAGCTCGCGGACGAACGGCACGAGCTCTTCAGCGAGCAGTGCCTCCCCCTCACCGAGGGCGTCCAGCCAGTCCCGTGCGTCGTCGGCGGAGCGGACGACGCGCACGCCCTTGCCGTCGTAGCCACCCCGCGGGGTCTTGACCACGGCCGCGCCACCCTGGGCGTCGAGGAAGGACTGCAACTCGGCGACGTTCCGCACCGCTGCCCACTCGGGCTGCGGCACCCCGAGGTCGGCGAGACGGGCACGCATCGCGAGCTTGTCCTGGGCGAACTGGAGCGCGTCGGGCCCCGGGTGCACCGCGACGCCGTCGGCGACGAGGGCCCGCAGCACGTCCTGCGGCACGTGCTCGTGATCGAAGGTGATGACGTCGACGCCCTCGGCGAACGCGCGGACCGTCGCGAGGTCGCGGTAGTCGCCGACGGCCGTGGCCGCGAGCCCGGCGGACATGCCCTCGTCCTCCGCGAGCACCCGCAGGTCGATCCCGAGCTCGACCGCCGGAGCGATCATCATCCGTGCCAGCTGTCCTCCGCCGATCACGCCAACGCGCAACGCCATGTGCCGCCTCCATTCGTTGGTCCCATTCTTCCGCACTCGAGGGCGCGCGAGGGAACGCGGGTCAGAGGGCGTCGGTGTCGTCGGCGGTGGCCTGTGCGTCGCGGTGCGCGAGGATCTGCCCGACCTCGATCTGGTCCGCCAGCGTCTCGTGCACCAGGGTCACGTTCGGGACGTTCGGCAGCCGCAGCGGAGCGTCGACGCCGTTGGACAGCGTCACGGTGCCGCACCCCCACAGGCGCTGGAGCGGTCCGCGGCGCACCCCGATCGTGTACCCACGCGCGTGCGACATCTCCCTGCGCTGCCGGGAACCGATGCCCTGATGCGCGATCACCCGTCGCGTCGTGATGGTGGTGGTGCGCGAGTACCAGACGACGAAGGGGACCACGACCGCGAGCAGGACCACGGCGCCGGCTGCGGCGAGCAGCATCCAGTTCTCGAACCCGGCCGGCAGGTTGTCGTACAGGTAGGCAGTGAGCCCGAACGTCGCGATGAGCACCACTGCGGACCAGAACAGGCGTCGCGCGTGGCTACGGAAGCGCGCGATCAGCAGCTCTTCGGCGGGGGCCCCGGGCGGCGGCATCAGCGGCCGCCCGCCGAGCGTCACGGGCTGGGTCACCCCACCATTGTGCCCCGGGAGACCGACAACGCCGGTCGCCGGGCGGCGTGTCCCCGCGTCACGCGGGCCGCACGTGCACCACGTCGCC
>NZ_SSDM01000004.1:0-413 GCF_004794375.1 Microbacterium sp. K35
CACCTCGGGCCGGGGCGTCGCCGCGAGCTGGCGGATGCGCCGCGACCCGAGCGACAGCACGACCGCCCTCAGCATGCGCGGGATCGGACCCAGCACGGGCCCGCCGTCGCCGGTGACCAGCACCACGCGGCCGCCGGGCACCACCAGTCGCTGCAGCTGCCGCAGCGGGATGCCGCCCGCGACGTCGATGATCGCGTCGAAGTGCCCCGCGGGCAGCTCGCGCAGGGGCGTGACCCGGTGGTCGAACGTGCGCACGGCCCCGAGGCGTTCGATCAGCGGCTGGTTGCGGTCGCGGCACGACGCCCACACCTCGGCCCCGCGCAGCGCGGCGAGCTGCACCGCGAACGTGCCGACCCCGCCCGACGCCCCGATCACCAGCACCCGCGGGGTGCCGCCGTGCAGTCCGACCCCGC
>NZ_SSDM01000046.1:0-15585 GCF_004794375.1 Microbacterium sp. K35
AGGAGCCCGCCCGTGCCGAGGGCGATGCCGAGCGGGTCGGCGGCCGTGGCGGCCGCGTCGGCGTCCGCGGTGTCCGCCTCCCCGTCGCCGTGGGCGCCATGCATCGACGCCTCCGCATCCGTGACCGTGACGACGGGAGCGGGGGCATCGAGCGCGTGCGGGTCCTCACCCTCCTCGGCGAGCTGCGTCCATTCGGTCGCACCGTCGACGCACTGCTGCACCACCGGGAAGGCGAGCGTCTCGGGCGTCTTCTCGTCGAGCCCGACCGACATGCTGACCGCGCCGCGGAGGTCGGTCGGCACCGGCGTGAGCGCGGTGTACGTGACGGCGCTCACGAGGCCGTCGTCACCGCGCTCGACCTGGATGGTCCAGTCGCCGTCCAGGGTCGGGGCGACGGAGGTGAGGCCGTCCGGCATGGTGATGCGCAGTGCCGTGGTCGGCGAGGTGCCGCAGCCGTGGGCGAACGAGAACGTGAGCACGCCGTGGTCGCCGGCGGCGAGCTCATCCGGGCTGACGGACACGTGGGCTCCCGCCATGAGCGGAACCGCGAGGGCGAGGGCGACCCCGCCGAGCGCGCCGGTCGTGGCGACGAGGGCCCGGCGGGAGCGCGGACGACGGGGGGACGTGGTGGTACGAGACATGATTCTCCAGAAAAGGTGTGCGGGCGCGCCGGAGGGCGCGCAAAGGGTGGCCGAGGGTTCGGCCGTGATTCTCGGGCGGCGGGTCAGCCGCGTGCGCACACCGGGGGGCCGCGCCGGGAGACGGCGGCGGCCACGGCACGGTCGAGGGGAGCGAAGCGCAGCGGACGCAGCGGGGTCGGGCGGCGATGGCCGGAGAAGCCCGTCGGCGACGCGCGACGCACGAGAGCGCGGAACCAGCCGGCGACGGCCCGCAGGAGGCGTTCGGCGTGCCACACCAGCAGAGTGGTCAGCACGGCGGCGCCGGCGTGCGCGAGGAGCATCGTCGCGTCGACGGGCGCGACGGAGACGGTGCCGCTCAACGCTGCCAGGTCGAAGTGATGGACGTGCGGGCCGATCGCCCCGTCGACGTCCGCGGTGGGGGAGCCGAGCAGCTGGAACACCAGGTGGAACACGGCTTGAGACACGAGCACGGCGACCGCGACGCGCCAGCGCGACCGGCGGAGCCCGAGGAGGGCGGCGGTCGGTGCCAGGAACAGCACCGTGACCGCGAGGATCAGCAGCGGGTGGGGTGCCGCGCCGCCTCCGATGGTGTGGGACACCGCGGCGATGAGGGTCGCGGTGGCGGACACGGCGGCGGCGCGCAGGAGTCGCAGCTGCCGGGTGGTCACCATCCCAGCCTAGCCAAGCGGCGCGGGCGGGGCGGATTCCTAGCTGCGGGCAGTACCGTGGGCGGGTGGAAATCCTGCTCTATGTGGGCGGCATCCTGTTCATGCTGATCGGCCTCGGCCTCTCGATCGGTCTGCACGAGGTCGGCCATCTCGTCCCCGCGAAGCTCTTCGGCGTGCGCGTCGGCCAGTACATGATCGGCTTCGGCCCGCGGCTATGGTCGAAGCGGATCGGCGAGACCGAGTACGGCTTCAAGCTGCTCCCGCTCGGCGGGTTCATCTCGATGTCCGGCATGTATCCGTCGTCGAAGGGGGAGCGTCCGGCATCCGGGGTGTTCCGCACGCTCATCCAGGACGCCCGCTCGGCCAACGACGAGACGATCGCCGAGGGCGCGGAGGACCGGGTCTTCTACAAGCTGCCGGTGTGGAAGCGCGTGATCGTGATGCTCGGCGGTCCGCTGATGAACCTGGTCCTGGCCGTGGTGATCTTCACGGTGCTCGTGTGCGGCATCGGCGTGCAGCAGGGGACGACGACCATCTCCGCGGTGAACGAGTGCGTGGTGCCCGCGTCGTCGACCGCCACCGAGTGCGCCCCGGACGACCCGGAGTCCCCCGCGGCGGAGGCGGGGGTGCGACCCGGTGACGTGCTGGTGTCGATCGACGGTCAGCCCGTGTCGACCTTCGAGCAGGCGACGACGATCGTCCAGGCCTCGCCCGGCGAGACGCTCGAGCTGGTGGTGCGCCGCGACGGGGCCGAGCAGACGCTGAGCCTCACGCCCATCGCGGCGGAGCGCACCATCACCGACGCGAGCGGGCGGCCCGTGCTCGACGATCAGGGCGACCCGGTCGTGCGCGAGGTCGGGTACGCGGGGATGATCTCGCAGATGGGCTTCGTGCAACAGCCGCTGAGCGCCGGACCGGAGATGGCCGCCGAGAACGTCGCGAGGGTGGCGTCGCTCATCGTCACGCTGCCCGTGCGGCTGTGGGATGTGGGTGTGTCCCTGGTCACCGGGGGCGAACGCGACCCGAACGGCCCGTTGAGCGTCGTCGGCGTCGGGCGCCTGGCCGGCGAGGTCGCGGCGACCGATGCCCCGATCCTCAACCGGTTCGCCGTCCTCCTGGGGCTGCTGGGGTCGCTCAACGTGGCGCTGTTCGTGTTCAACCTGATCCCGCTGCTGCCGCTCGACGGCGGTCACATCGTGGTCGCGCTGTGGGAGGGGATCAAGCGGGCATGGGCGAAGCTCTTCCGGCGCCCGCCGCCCGCACCCGTGGACGCCACCCGGCTGGTGCCGCTGACGGTGGTGGTGGCCGTCCTGCTGATCGGGATGGGGGCGCTGCTCCTCGTCGCCGACCTGTTCAACCCCGTCAAGCTGCTCGGCTGACCGGCCCGGCACCGGCGCCGGTCACGCGAGGGCGTACGACACCAGGCGTTCGAGCGTGCGGATGCCGTCGCGCGACAGGATCGACTCCAGGTGTCCCTGCACGGACGCGAAGCGCGGGCCGCGGAGTGCGAACACGTCGCCGGAGCCCGGGTGGGCGGAGACCTCCGCATCCCCGATCCTCGTGACACCGGGTGTCACACGCGCGGTGAAGGTGTTGTAGAACCCGATCGAGGCGTCCTCGCCGAACACGGGCACCGACTTCTGCAGTCCCTGATGCGGGGCGGCCAGCGGGACCAGCGCCGCGCCCTGACGGTCCGCGAGGATCTGGTGGCTCAGGCACACGGCGAGCAGGGGGGCCTCGGCGTCGAGCCGTCGCTCCACGACCGCGCGCATCCGGGCGATCCGCGCGCTGCCGGTGTCGCGGGGGTCGCCGGGGCCGGGGCCCGCGACGACGAGGTCGGCCGCGGCCACTGCGTCGTCGGTCACGGCATCCCAGGCGGAGATCGTCACGTCCAGGCCGAGGTGACGCAGCTGGTGGGCGAGCATCGTGGTGAAGCGATCCTCGGCATCGACCACGAGGGCGGAGCGCCCCGTGAACGGGCCGGTGAACTCCTCGCCCTGCGGGTTCAGCCAGAACTCGGCGAGGCGGGCGTTGCGGGAGGACAGCAGCGCGGCGATCTCCGGGTCGTCGGCGAGGGAGCGGCGTGCACCGGGGGCATCGGCGTCGCTGCGAGCCTCGGCCGCACGGTCGCGGTCGATCGCCCCGATGGCGCCGAGCACGCCCGCCGCCTTGCCGTGGGTCTCGGACACCTCGCCGTGCGGGTCGGAGTGGCGCACGAGGGTCGCGCCGACGGGGACGCTGAGCTCGCCGTCGGCGAGATACACGGTCCGGATGAGGATCGGGGCGTCGAGGTCGTGCCCGCCGTCGGCGTTCGGGGTGAACAGCGCTGCGACGCCCGAGTAGTAGCCGCGGGGCTTCTTCTCATGGCGACGGATCACCGCGCACGCGTTCTGCATCGGTGAGCCCGTGACCGTGGGAGCGAACATCGTCTCGCGGAGGATGTCGCGCGGATCCATGCCGCTGCGTCCGCGGAGCATGTACTCCGTGTGGGTGAGGCGGGACATCTCCTTGAGGTGCGGGCCGGTGATGCGCCCGCCGTCGGCGCAGACGGCGCTCATCATCTTGAGCTCCTCGTCCACCACCATGAACAGCTCCTCGGTCTCCTTGGTGGAGGCGAGGAAGTCGGCGAGGGTCTCCTTGGTCGAGCCCCCGGCCGGATGCCGGAAGGTGCCGGAGATGGGGTTCATGGTGACGACGCCCTCACGCGCGACGACGTGCGCCTCCGGGCTCGCGCCGACCGCGATCCGCCCCGGGGTGACCACCGCGAACGTCCAGTACGCCCCGCGCTCATGCGCGAGCAGGGCACGGAACCACGTGAGGGCGGCCGTGCGGTCGTCGGTGTCGATGCTGGCGGTGTAGTCGCGGCGGATCACGAAGTTCGCGCCCTCGCCGCGTCCGATCTCGTCGGAGATGACCGTCTCGACGATGGCCGCGTACTCCTCGTCAGCGATGTCGAAGCCGCCGTCGCGCAGGGGGACCGACGAGGTCGGCAGCGCATCGAGCACCGCAGGCGTCGGCAGGTACAGGTGCTCGTCCACCACGATGCAGCGCAGGGGAGCGCCGTCGTCCTGCGCGACGAAGCCGCGCTCGCGCACCTGGCGGTAGGGCACCAGTGCGAACACCTCACGCGGCACGCCGTCCGCGGTGAGCGGGATGTCGGCGAGCAGGTCGACGTCGACGACCTCGCCCGTGAGCAGCTCGACGGAGTCGGCGCCGTCGCGCGCGATGAGCACGAAGGATGCGGACGGATCGGCGCTGAGCTCGGCGAGTCGTGAGAGGGTCATCGATGTCTCCTGTGCAGGGCTCCGGCTCGGCGCAACGAAAAGACCGCCCCGGAGGCGGTCTGGATTCGTGGGAACGCGAACACCGCCTAGGAGGCGGGCCACCAGGTGAGGTTCGCGAGCATGGGGCGAAACTACCACACGCGGCACCCGCGACCCGGGCGGATGACGGGCCGCGCATCCAGCCCGCGTGCATCCGGGCGGCGTAGGCTGAGGGGGTGCCAGCTGTGAACCTTGGGATGCCTCGCATCCCCGAAGTCCTCGCCCCGCGCCGCAAGTCCCGCCAGATCAAGGTCGGCAAGGTGCTCGTGGGCGGCGACGCCCCCGTCAGCGTGCAGTCGATGACGACCACCAAGACGACCGACATCAACGGGACCCTGCAGCAGATCGCCGAGCTCACCGCCTCCGGGTGCGAGATCGTGCGCGTCGCCGTGCCGTCCCAGGACGACGCCGACGTGCTGCACATCATCGCGAAGAAGAGCCAGATCCCGGTGATCGCCGACATCCACTTCCAGCCGAAGTACGTGTTCCAGGCGATCGATGCGGGCTGCGCGGCCGTGCGGGTGAACCCGGGCAACATCCGGAAGTTCGACGACCAGGTGGGCGCGATCGCCAAGGCGGCGCAGGACGCGGGTGTCTCGCTGCGGATCGGCGTGAACGCCGGGTCCCTCGACCGCCGCCTGCTGGAGAAGTACGGCAAGGCCACGCCCGAGGCGCTCGTCGAGAGCGCGGTCTGGGAGGCGTCCCTGTTCGAGGAGCACGACTTCCACGATTTCAAGATCTCCGTCAAGCACAACGACCCGGTCGTCATGGTCAAGGCGTACCGCCTCCTGGCCGAGCGGGGCGACTGGCCCCTGCACCTCGGCGTGACCGAGGCCGGGCCGGCGTTCCAGGGCACGATCAAGAGCGCGACGGCCTTCGGCATCCTGCTCGGTGAGGGCATCGGCGACACCATCCGCGTGTCGCTGTCGGCGCCGCCCGCCGAAGAGGTGAAGGTCGGCCACCAGATCCTGCAGTCGCTGAACCTGCGGGAGCGCAAGCTCGAGATCGTGTCGTGCCCGTCGTGCGGTCGCGCACAGGTCGACGTGTACACGCTCGCGGAAGACGTGACCGAGGGTCTCAAGGACATGACGGTGCCGCTGCGTGTCGCCGTCATGGGGTGCGTCGTGAACGGTCCCGGTGAGGCCCGCGAGGCCGACCTGGGCGTCGCCTCCGGCAACGGCAAGGGGCAGATCTTCGTGAAGGGCGAGGTCATCAAGACCGTGCCCGAAGAGGACATCGTCGCGACGCTGATCGAGGAGGCGAACCGCATCGCCGCCGAGATGGGCCCGGACGCACCGCTCGGCACCGCGCAGGTCGTCACGGCCTGACCGTCGTCCGCACCCCGATCGCCATCCCCGCCGTATCGCACAGGAGAAGCATGTCCTCGCCCACCGTCGTGACCTTCGCCACCGGCTCCACGAGTGGAGAGGGCGTCGTCACCCACGTCGAGAGGACGCCGGAGGGCGTGGTGGTCGTGGTGGACGAGACCCCGTTCCACCCCGTCGACCACACCTGGCCCGACCAGCCGGGTGATGCCGGGACCCTCACGGTCGACGGCTCCTCCGTGGCCGTGGTGGAGGCCGTCATGGCGGCCGTGTCCGACGACGGCACGTTCGCGGTGGGTGCCGACATCCCCGTCAAGCGCGGGGCGGAAGGGTGGACCTGGCTGGTCGGCCACCGCCTCACGGGCGACGCCCCGGCGGCCCTGGTGCCCGGGGTCGCCGCGCGGCTGGACGTCGATGCAGACCGTCGCGCTGGCCTGAGCCGCGGGCACACCGCCTGTCATCTCGCGTCCCTCGCCCTCGACCTCGCGGTCGCCGACCTGTGGCGCAAGGACCCGGGCGCCGATGCCCTCGGCACCCCCGACTTCGAGGGGCGCGCCAACCAGACGAGCCGCATCCACGCGGATGGCGCCGTCGACGAGTACCGCCTGGGCAAGAGCCTGCGCCGCGCGGGCTTCGACACCGAGACCTTCGCGTCGACCCTCGCCGACCGCGAACAGCGGATCAACGCACAGCTCGAGGCGTGGGTCGAGTCCGCCGCCGCGAGCCGCGTCGAGACCGAGGGTCCGACGATCGTGGACCGTCGCCGCTGGCACTGCGAGCTGCCGGAGGGCGAGGCCGTGATCCTGTGCGGGGGCACCCACGCGCACTCGCTCGACGAGTTCGTCGCGATCCGGGTGGCGTTGGACCTGTCGGATCCTCAGCTGCTCGTCATGACGACGACCGCGACTCCCGCGGCCTGAACTCTTCGGCGACGCCCTCGAACTCCACCTCGGCCTTCGCGATGTCCGCGCGCGCCACGCGCACGCGGAGGCGATCGCCCGGCTTCACGCCGACGGGAGCGGGGGCGCTCGCCGTGACCGCGGGCTCGGCGATCTGGATGGTCACGCGCTCGCCGCGATCCTCGACGACGGTGGCGTCGAGCTCGGTGCCGACCAGCGGGGTCAGCAGCGCCGCCTCCACGGCGTTGACAGTCCCGGACGCCAGCCGGGAGGCGCGCTGACCGGACTCCTGCATCAGGCCTGGCAGATCGGCGAGAGAGTCACGCACCCATGCCGGTACGGGTGCGCCGCTCGAGACCGCCAGGCAGATCGCCAGCGACCACCGGTCGACGAGTCGCCGCAGGGGCGCGGTCGCATGCGCGTAGGGGGCGGCGATGGCGGCCTGGACGGCGTCGTCCGGAGCCGTGCCGTCGAACACCAGATAGCCCGCGCCGCGGAACAGTGACGACGCGGCTTCGAGCACGGGCAGCGTCAGCGGGTCGTCCCTGTCCAGACCGCGCAGGAACTCGCCATAGGTGCCGTCGGTCCACGGGCGACCGAGGGCGATCGTCTGCAGGCGGAACGTCTCGAAGGCGGCATCGTCGGGCTCCGGCATCGTGCGCAGGATGCCGACGCCCGCACCCAGCATCAGCTGCGCTGCCGCCATCCCCGTCATGATCGACAGCTGAGCGTTCGCCTCCTCGATCGGGAGGGGACGGCGACGCACGATCGCGTAGCTGCCGTCCTCCGCGCGCACGACCTCCTCATCGGGGAGGTTGAGGCTGGCCCCGCCACGCGTCCGCTCCCGCTCGAGCCGAAGGGCGCCGATCTCCGGGAGGAGCGCCGCTGGTCCACCCTCGCCGCGATCGAGGGCGGCCTGCGTCGTCGCGTAGTCGAGCTGGGCGCGGGAGCGGATGAGCGCCCGTTCGAGCCGGAAGTCGCCGACCTCCCCGGTCTCGTCCAGCGCGAAGGTCCACACCAGCGCGGGGCGGTCGGCGTCGGCGAGGAGGGAGGCGCGGTCCTCGCTGAGCACGGGAGGGTGCAGCGGGATCGTGCCGTCCGCCGCGTACAGGGTCTGTCCGCGCCGACGGGCTTCCGCATCGACCGCCCCGCCGGGCTCGACGAAACCGGGGACGTCCGCGATCGCGTAGCGCACGGTGTACCCCGACGAGGTCTTCTCCAGGTGGAAGGCCTGATCGAGGTCGCGCGAGCCCGCCGGGTCGAGCGTCGCGAAGGGGATGTCGCGCAGGTCGAGCTCGGGTGTGGATCCGCTGGCGCGCTCGGCCTCGGCGAGCACGTCGGGTGGGAACGAGGTGGGGGCGTCGAGCGCTTCGCGGAGGTCGGCGAGCGCGGCGGCGAGCTCGGTCTGGGCGGCGGAGGGAGCGACATGGGACCGGCGCTGAGGCATGGCTCCCACCCTAGGCCGGGAAGCCCCGGTCTCCGGAGGCGTTCTGTCGGTGGTGGCGCGTAACATTTCACCGACGACGTCAAGGTGACGCCGGAAGGGACAGCCATGAAAGCACTCGTCTACCACGGAGCCGGTGAGAAGCGATGGGAGGAGGTTCCGGATCCGACCATCCTGGCGCCGACCGACGCGATCGTCCGCATCGAGGCCACGACCATCTGCGGCACCGACCTGCACATCCTCAAGGGCGATGTCCCGGCCGTGACCGAGGGGCGCATCCTCGGTCACGAGGGTGTCGGGGCGATCACCGAGGTCGGAGGAGCCGTGACCGATCTCGCCGTGGGGGACCGCGTGATCATCTCGTGCATCACCTCGTGTGGGAAGTGCGACTTCTGCACCGCCGGGCTGGCATCGCACTGCCGAGCCGAGGAGGGGGCGTCGGGGATCGGCTGGATACTCGGGCACCTGATCGACGGCACGCAGGCGGAGCTGGTGCGGATCCCGTTCGCCGAGACCTCGCTGCACCGGCTTCCGGATGGCGTCTCCGCCGAGACGGCGGTCGTGCTCAGCGACATCCTTCCCACGGGCCACGAGATCGGGGTGCAGTACGGCGGCGTGAAGGCGGGCGACGTGGTCGCCGTCGTCGGCACCGGGCCGGTGGGCCTCGCGGCGATCATGACCGCGCAGCTCTACGGGCCGAGCAAGATCATCGCGATCGACCTCGACGCGAACCGTGTCGAGCAGTCCAGACTCTTCGGGGCCACGCACGGCGTGGTCTCCGGCGCCGAGGACTGGCGCGATCAGGTGCTCGCCCTGACCGACGGGCTCGGCGTCGACGTCGCGATCGAAGCCGTGGGTGTTCCGGCGACCTGGGGCATGGCGCTGGACATCGTGCGCCCCGGCGGGCACGTCGCCAACGTCGGAGTCCACGGCGCACCCGTCGACTTCCCGATCGATCGCCTGTGGATCCAGAACCTCACCATCACGACGGGCCTGGTGAACGCCGACACGGCGCGCATGCTCACCCGGCTCGTCGCCGAGGGTCGGATCGATCCGGCGGTGTTCGTCAGTCACCGCTTCGCGCTGGACGCCATCGAACAGGCGTACGACACGTTCGCGCGGGCCGCGGAGACGAAGGCGCTGAAGGTGGTGCTCACCGCCTGAACGCACAGGGGACAGAGGGTCGGCATGGGGGGATGCCGACTCTCAGCATCCGTCGGCGCCCCGCGACCGGGCGAGACATCATCCCCACCACTGCGGCCCTCGCGTCCGTGCCGGGCGTTAGCGTGGGGACATGACCACTGCTGCGAAGGCTCAGACCCTTGTCGGACTCTATGACGCGCCGGAGATCCTCCGCGTGGTGAACGTGTGGGACGTCGTGTCGGCGCGCGCGGTCGCCGCTCTGCCCGAGACGAAGGCGATCGCGACCGCCGGACACGGCATCGCCGCGACCTTCGGCTACGACGACGGCTCCACCCCGCGCGAGCTGATGATCGACATGGTGGGACGCATCGCCGCCGCCGTGCAGGTCCCGGTCACCGCCGACCTCGACGACGGCTACGACGACGCGGGGGAGACCACGCGGCTCGCGATCGCCGCCGGTGTCGTCGGGGCGAACGTCGAAGACCGGCTGAAGCCGCTCGACGAGTCGGTGGCCGCGGTCGAGGCGATCGTGAAGGCGGCCGAGGCGGAGGGCGTGCCGTTCGCGCTCAACGCCCGCACCGACGCGTTCGTGCGCGCGGGGCACCGTCCCGTCCAGGAGAGCGTCGCCGATGCGATCCAGCGCGGCCGCGCTTTCCTCGACGCGGGAGCGACGGCTGTGTTCGTGCCCGGGATCCTCGACGCGAACGTGACGCGGCAGCTCGTCGAGGGCATCGGCGAGCGCAAGGTGAGCGTCATCGGCATCCCCGGTGCGCTCGCCGCCTCGGAGTACGAGAAGCTCGGCGTCGCCCGCATCTCGTACGGTCCGCTGCCGCAGCGGGTCGCGCTCACGGCGCTCCAGGAGCTGGCCGAGAGCCTGTACGCGGGCGGCGTCGTCCCGCAGGGCCTGCCCGCCCTGAACTGACGCGGCGGGACGGGGGACCACGGCTCACTACACTTGAGCCGTGGTCACTCGTCTCTCGAACTTCTTCCTCCGTACACTCCGTGAAGACCCTGCCGGTGCAGAGGTCGCCAGTCACAAGCTGCTGATCCGCGCCGGGTACATCCGACCGCAGGCCGCGGGCATCTTCGCGTGGCTGCCGCTCGGGCTGCGGGTGAAGGCCAAGATCGAGACGGTTATCCGCGAGGAGATGGCCGCCGCGGGTGCCCAGGAGGTGCACTTCCCGGCGCTGATGCCGCGGGAGGCTTACGAGGCGACGGGTCGCTGGGAGGAATACGGCGATCTGCTGTTCCGCCTCCAGGACCGCAAGGGGGGCGACTACCTGCTCGCCCCGACGCACGAGGAGGCCTTCACCCTGCTCGTGAAGGACCTGTACTCGTCGTACAAGGACCTGCCGCTGACGATCTACCAGATCCAGGACAAGTACCGCGACGAGGCGCGGCCCCGCGCCGGCCTGCTCCGCGGCCGCGAGTTCACGATGAAGGACGCCTACTCGTTCGACGCCTCGGACGAGGGGTTGGACGTGAGCTACCAGTCTCAGCGCGACGCCTACGAGCGGATCTTCCAGCGCCTGGGACTCGAGTACGTGATCGTGCAGGCGGATGCGGGCGCGATGGGCGGCTCGCGCAGTGAGGAGTTCCTCCACCCCACCCCCGTCGGCGAGGACACGTTCGTGCGCAGCGCCGGTGGTTACGCGGCGAACGTGGAAGCGTTCACGACCGAGGTGCCTGCGCCCGTGCCGTTCGACGCCGACGCGACTCCGGTGATCTTCGACTCGCCCGACACCCCCACCATCGAGACGCTCGTCTCGCACTGCAACCGTGAGCTGGAGGGCGAGTACACGGCGGCGGACACGCTCAAGAACGTCGTGCTCGCGCTGACGCACCTCGACGGCACCCGCGAACTCGTCATCGTGGGCATCCCCGGCGACCGCGAGGTGGACGAGAAGCGCGCCGAGGTCGCCTTCGCTCCCGCCGAGGTCGAGACCGCGACCGCGGACGACTTCGAGAACAACCCTCTGCTCGTCAAGGGCTACATCGGTCCGTGGTCACCCACGGGCGCGGTGCTGGGGGAGGAGTCCGCCACCGGCATCCGGTACCTCGTCGACCCGCGGGTGAGCGAGGGCACCAGCTGGATCACCGGGGCGAACATCGACCAGAAGCACGCCCACTCCGTCGTGATGGGCCGCGACTTCGCCGCCGACGGCATCGTCGAGATCGCGAACGTGCGCGCGGGTGACCCCGCGCCCGACGGCTCCGGTCCGGTCGAGCTCGCGCGCGGCATGGAGATCGGCCACGTCTTCCAGCTCGGTCGCAAGTACGCCGAGGCGCTGGGACTGAAGGTGTTGAACGAGAACGGCAAGCTCGTGACGGTGACGATGGGCTCGTACGGCATCGGTGTCACGCGCATCCTCGCGATCATCGCCGAGCTGAACAACGACGACAAGGGACTGATCTGGCCCGCGTCCGTCTCCCCGTTCGACGTCCAGGTGGTGGCGGCGGGCCGCGACCAGGTGGCCTTCGACGTCGCGGAGGAGATCTCGCAGCGGCTGGAGAGCGCGGGACTCGATGTCCTGTACGACGACCGTCCGAAGGTCTCGCCCGGCGTCAAGTTCGGCGACGCCGAGCTCGTCGGTGTGCCGCGCATCCTGATCGTGGGTCGCGGTGCCGCCGAAGGACAGGTCGAGCTGTGGGATCGGCGCAGCGGCGAGCGTGACGCGCTGTCCATCGAGGAGGCGGTCGCGCGACTCACGTCGCGCTGACCTCGGTGACCGCGCGGCTCAGCAGGTGATGCGGCCGTGATCCATGGTGTCGTCCGGGGTGTCGTGGGTCACGAGGGCTTTCAGCGCCCCGGCGGCCATCGCGATCTTCCCCTTGGCGGGTTCCCAGAACTCGGTGACCCGCGGGGTGACCCGCAGGAGGGCGATGCCCGGCGTCTCCAGGCCGTCGGCGAACCAGATGTCGAGTGACGGCGAGTAGAGCTCTTCCATCTTGGCGCGGTCGTGCACGACCTCCGCGGTTCCGGCGACGGAGACGTAGCGCATGCCCTTGGAGTCGCAGTACGCGAGCCCCACGTCGTGGTTGCGGCGTGCCTCATCGACCTTCTCGGTGTCCTCCGCGGTGAAGAACCAGATGTCTCCCGCGTCGTCCATCTGCCGGGTGGACATCGGGCGGCTCACGAGGTGGCCGTCCTCGTCGACGGTGGTGAGCATCGTGATGTCGATGTCCTCCACGAGCTCGGAGACGCGGGCGAGGGCTTCAGGTCCGGTGATCTCGGTCATGGAGCCAGGATGCCCCCGCCCGGTCGCCGCCGCAGGGGCGTTGACAGGGGCGGACGAGCGTGCTGACGCCGCGCGTAGTGCTCCGCCGCGCGGACGGCGTTGCGGGGCCCGATCGCGTGCGAACATGACACGCTGGTGACATGGCCGAACAGTCCCTTCCTCCCGCGCTCACGTCCGAGATCAACGCCGTGCTGGACGAGACGGGCGTGCACGCGGATCGGCGCCTGGTGATGCGGATGCTCCGGACCGCGCTGCAGCTGGGGGAGGACGGCACGGATCGCCTCGACCTCAAGATCGCCTCGGCGGCGCTGGCCGAGATGCGCGACGCCTTCCGTCTGTTCGCACCGTTCCGCGGTGTGCCGAAGGTGACGGTGTTCGGCTCCGCCCGCACGCGCCAGGACGACCCGCTGTACGTGCAGGCGCGGGACGTGGCCGCCGCGCTCGCCCGCGATGGCTGGATGGTGGTCACGGGTGCCGGCCCCGGGATCATGCAGGCCGCGGCGGAGGGGGCGGGCCCCGCGCTGTCGCTCGGTGTTTCGATCCGGCTGCCCTTCGAGGAGAAGGCCAACGCGGTCGTCGCAGGTCAGGACCAGGTGGTCGCGATGAAGTACTTCTTCACGCGCAAGCTGATGCTGATCAAGGAGTCGAGCGGGTTCCTCTGCCTTCCCGGCGGGTTCGGGACGCTGGACGAGATGTTCGAGCTCCTCACGCTCCAGCAGACGGGGAAGGCGGAGCCGACGCCCATCGTGCTGCTCGACGAGAAGGGCGGGTCGTTCTGGGAGGGGATGCGTCGCTTCGTCGACGAGCACCTCGCGCCGATGGGTGTGATCTCGGAGGGCGACTTTGATCGGGTCGTGATCACCGATTCGGTGGAGGCGGCGAGGGCGGAGATCACGGGCTTCTGGCGCAACTACGACTCGCTGCGCTGGGTGGGGGACGCGCTGGTGCTGCGGCTGCGCGCGGAACCGACCGAGGCCGAGGTGGCGGAACTGAACGAGGCGTTCGGCTCGATGCTGTCGGACGGTCGCATCGAGCGGACGCCACCGCTGCCGCCCGAGGCGGCCGACGACGATCGCCTCGACCTGCCGCGTCTGATGCTGCACCTGGATCAGCGCCAGGTCGGCAACCTGTTCCGCCTCATCGGGGCGATCAACGCGCTGCCGTCCGCCCCGACCGCCTGACCTGCCCCCGCCCCTGCCGCGTGGCCGGGGTCTCCGACGCACGGTATCGTTGTACGGATGTCGCGCGTGCGATCAGGCGCGACGAGAGCTGAATAGGGAGGCCGTCATGGACATCGAACTGAGTCTGCTGCGAGGGATCGAGAAGGAGAAGGCGATCCCGTTCGACGAGCTCGTCGCGATCATCGAGCAGGCGATCCTGACCGCGTACTCCAAGCACGTGTCGCCCGAGGGGGCGGCGCCCGAGGGCGTCCGCGTCGAGCTCGACCGTACGACAGGGCACGTCGCCGTGCTGCAGGTCGTCCGTGACGAGGAGGGCGCGGTCATCGGCGAGGAGGACGCGACCCCCGACGACTTCGGACGTATCGCCGCCTTCGCCGCCAAGCAGGTCATCAGCCAGCGCCTCCGGGACATCGCCGACGACGCCGTGCTGGGCGAGTTCAAGGGGCGTGAGGGCGACATCGTCGCCGGCGTCATCCAGCAGGGGCCCAACCCGCGGATGATCCACGTCGACCTCGGCTCGGTCGAGGCGATCCTCCCGCCGGAGGAGCAGGTGCCCGGCGAGGAGTACAGGCACGGCTCGCGTCTGCGCGTGTACGTCACGAGCGTCGCCAAGGGGCTCAAGGGGCCGCAGATCACCGTGTCGCGCACCCACCCCGGCCTCGTCCGCAAGCTGTTCGCGCTCGAGGTGCCGGAGATCGCAGCCGGACTGGTCGAGATCGTCTCGCTCGCGCGGGAGGCCGGTCACCGTACGAAGATCGCCGTGCGCGCGAACGACCCGTCGATCAACGCGAAGGGCGCGTGCATCGGCGAGCTCGGGCGCCGCGTACGCGCCGTCACGGAGGAGCTGTCCGGCGAGAAGATCGACATCGTCGACCACGACCCCGACCTCGCGACCTTCGTCGCCCATGCGCTGTCACCGGCGAAGGTCACGAGCTCGTTCGTGCTCGACGCCTCCACCAAGGCGGTCAGGGCGCTCGTGCCGGACTACCAGTTGTCCCTCGCGATCGGCAAGGAGGGGCAGAACGCCCGCCTCGCCGCCAAGCTGACCGGCGCGAAGATCGATATCCAGCCGGACAGCGTCCTCGACTGATCGGACTCCGCGGCCCGCCACGCCCCGGGGCGGGCGAACGCGGACGGAACGCAGGTGTAAGATGGATCCCGTACGAATGTGCGTCGGTTGTCGCACGCGTGCTCCCCGCTCCGCCCTGCTCAGGGTGGTGAGCCAGAACAACACCCTCGTCCTCGATGAGCGTGCTGTCCTGCCGGGACGAGGCGCGTGGGTGCATCCGACACAGGAATGCATGGATGCCGCCCTGCGGCGCCGTGCTTTCGGACGTGCACTCCGTGTGTCCGCCACTCTGGACACGCAGACCATCGAACAGCATCCGCTGAGAACCAAAGGCTGAACGGCTATGGAAACAAAGTGAACGGCTCGAAATGAGACCCGTCCGCGACTAGTGGTCTGCCCTGTCTGGGCAGACCGACCCAGACAGGAGAATTGTGGCTGGTAAACCACGCGTACATGAGATCGCCGCTGAACTCGGCGTCGACAGCAAGGTCGCCCTCGCGAAGCTCAAGGAGCTCGGCGAGTTCGTGAAGAGCCCGTCGTCGACGGTCGAGCCCCCGGTGGCGCGCAAGCTGCGCGCCGCGATCGAGGCCGACCCGTCGCTCAAGGCGTCCGGCGAGCCCGCGGCGGCCAAGCCCGGGCCCAAGCCCGCGGCG
>NZ_SSDM01000047.1:0-3620 GCF_004794375.1 Microbacterium sp. K35
GTCGGTGCGGCGCCGAGCAGTCTCCGCGCCGCACCGACCAGCGTCCGTGCGGCCGCGGGGTCGCCGGTCAACGACGCGCGCGCCCGATGCCACGCCGCTGCGTCCTCATCGCCGAGGGCCGCTTGCAGTCCCGCCAGCCGGGTGTGCACCTCCGCCGTCCGCGCCGAGGTCGACAGCGCCTGAATCCACACCGAGAGGCGCGGGTCGGACAGTCGCACCCGGCCCGCATGGATCACGAGCAGTGCGCCGACCGGGGAGGCCGCCAGCTCCCGCGCCGACCGGCCGTCGAACGCGACCAGGGTGCCGAGGTCGTCGCCGCTGCGCAGTGTCTGCGCGAGCAGCAGCGTGCGGTCACGCTCCGAGAGCTCGAGCTCCGCGAAGGCACGCTCGACCGCGGGCGTCAGGGGCAGGGGTGAGGGCAGCGCGCGCCGTCCCAGCCGCTGGTCCGGCGTCAGCCGCTCCGCGACCTCGACGACGCTCGGCGGATCGGCGGCGAGACGCGCGGCCAGTCGCGCCACCACGTGCGGCGCGCAGACCAGTTCGCGCGCGAGAAGATCGCGGAGCAGCAGCTCCACGATCGCGGGCGCGACGACACCGCCGTCGCTCGATACCGTCGCTGGAATGCCGATCCCCCAGGTCCATCGGATGTCATCCCCGCGGACCCGAGGGTATCAAACGGATCAGTCCTCGTCGTCGACCGAGCGGTACGGGTCGGCGTCGCCGGCCGGGGAGGCAGAGGAGGCGAGCTTCGCGACCTCGGCGTCCCGCTCCTGCGCCTCACGCAGCAGCGCCGTGATGTGATCGGCGTTCTCCGGGAGCGCGTCCGGGATGAACTCGAGCGTCGGCACGAGACGCGTGCTCAGCTGTCGGCCGACCTCGCTGCGCAGCATGCCCGTCGCCGAGGTCAGGGCGGCACCGCTCGCGATGCGCTCCTCCTCCGAGCCGAGGACCGTGTAGAACACCGAGGCGTGCTGCAGGTCTCCGCTCACGCGGACATCGGTGATGGTCACGAACCCGAGGCGCGGGTCGCGCAGACCCTTCTCGAGACGCTCGGCGAGGATCACACGGATGCGGTCCGCGAGTCGTGCCTGTCGTTCGCCTGCCATAGCTCTTTCCCTTCAGAGGCCTTCGGGCGGGGACGCGTCAGCATCCCCGCCCGAAGGTATCGAACCCGATCAGCCGCGAGGCTTCTCGACCATCTCGGTGGTCTCGATCTCGTCGCCGATCTGGATGTCGTTGTACTTGCCGAGGCCGATACCGGCTTCGTAGTCGGTGCGCACCTCGGTGACGTCGTCCTTGAACCGGCGCAGCGACTCGATGGCCAGGCCATCGGCGATGACGACGCCGTCGCGGATGACACGGGCCTTCGCGTTGCGCGTGATCGTCCCCGACCGCACGATGACACCGGCGATGTTGCCGAACTTCGAGGAGCGGAACACCTCGCGGATCTCGGCGACACCCGACTGGACCTCTTCGTACTCCGGCTTGAGCATGCCCTTGAGCGAGCTCTCGATCTCGTCGATCGCGTTGTAGATGACGGAGTAGAAGCGGATGTCCACGCCCTCACGGGAGGCGCGCTCGCGCGCCTTCGTGTCGGGGCGGACGTTGAAGCCCACGATGATCGCGTTGTCGATCGTCGCCAGGTTCACGTCGGACTCGGTGATCGCACCGACACCGCGGTGGATGATGCGCAGCTGCACCGAGTCGTCGACCTCGATCTTGAGGAGCGACTCCTCCAGCGCCTCGACGGCACCGGAGACGTCACCCTTGATGATGAGGTTGAGCGACTCGACCTTGCCCTCTTCCAGAGCACGGGTGAAGTCCTCGAGCGAGATGCGCTTGCGGGCCTTGGCCAGCTGGGCGTTGCGCTCGACCGCTTCACGCTTCTCGGCGATCTGACGGGCCATGCGGTCTTCCTCGGTGACGATGAAGACGTCGCCGGCGCGGGGCACGGAGTTGAGTCCCTGCACCTGGACCGGGCGAGACGGCGCGGCCGCCTCGACGGTCTCGCCGTTCTCGTCGATCATCGCGCGCACGCGGCCGTAGGCGGTACCCGCCACGATCGCGTCACCGACCCGCAGGGTTCCGGACTGGATCAGCACCGTCGCGACCGAACCGCGGCCCTTGTCGAGCTTCGCCTCGATGGCGACACCGCGAGCGGCCTTGTTCGGGTTGGCGGTGAGGTCGAGACCGGCGTCCGCGGTGAGCAGCACGGCGTCCAGGAGGTCCTGGATACCGGTGTTCGCGCGAGCCGACACGTCGACGAACATCACGTCGCCGCCGTACTCCTCGGCCACCAGACCGTATTCGGTCAGCTGCTGACGCACCTTGGCCGGGTTGGCCTCGGGCTTGTCGACCTTGTTGACCGCGACCACGATCGGCACGTTCGCCGCCTGGGCGTGGTTCAGGGCCTCCACCGTCTGCGGCATGATGCCGTCGTCGGCCGCGACCACGAGGATCGCGAGGTCGGTCACCTGGGCACCACGGGCACGCATGGCGGTGAACGCCTCGTGACCCGGGGTGTCGATGAAGGTGATGGCCCGCTCGATGCCCTCGTGCTCGGTCCAGACCTGGTACGCACCGATGTGCTGGGTGATGCCGCCGGCCTCGCCCTCGATGACGTTCGTCTGACGGATCGCGTCGAGAAGGCGCGTCTTACCGTGGTCGACGTGACCCATGACGGTGACGACCGGGGGACGGATCTCGAGGTCGTCCTCGCTCTCCTCCGCCAGCTCCTTCTCGAGGTCGAGACCGAAGCCCTCGAGGAGCTCCTTGTCCTCGTCCTCGGGCGAGACCATCTGGACCTTGTAGCCCAGCTCCTCACCCAGGACCTCGAACGTGGCCTCGTCCAGCGACTCGGTGGCCGTGGCCATCTCGCCGAGGTTGAAGAGGATCGTCACGAGCGTGCCCGGCTGCACGGTGTAGCCGGTCAGTGCCTCGATCTTGTCGGCGAAGTCCGCGATGGACGCACCGCGGCGCATGCGGATCGTCTCGCCGTTGCCGCGCGTGACGTTGACGCCGCCGACGACCGGGGCGCTCCGCATTTCGAACTCTTGCCGCTTCGCCCGCCGCGACTTGCGCTGCTTGCTCTTGCCGCCGCCCTTACCGAAGGCACCGGCCGTGCCGCCACCGGGGCCGCGACCGCGACCGCCGCCACCGGGACGACCGGCGAAGCCACCACCGGGACGGGGGCCCGCACCGGGACCGCCACCGGCGCCACCCGGACGACCGGGACCGCCCGTGCGCTGCTGGAACGGAGCACCGGGACGACCGCCCTGGCCGCCACGAGGCGCACCCGGACGGGGCGAACCCGGACGGGGAGCTCCGGGACGAGGAGCCCCGGGACGCGGCGCCTGCGGACGCGGGATGTTGCCGGGGGTCGGCCGCTGTCCCATGCCCTGCGCCGAGGCGAAGGGGTTGTTGCCGGGACGGGGACCGGCGGGGCGCTGCCCCATGCCCTGCGCCGACGAGAAGGGGTTGTTGCCGGGGCGCGGCGCACCGGGCTTCGGGGCGTTGCCGTCACCCGACGACGGGGCGGCCGGCGCCGGAGCGGACGGCTTGGCCGGAGCCGCGGGAGCCGGAGCCTTCTCCGCCGGAGCCTGTGCGGCGGAGAAGGCTCA
>NZ_SSDM01000048.1:0-16744 GCF_004794375.1 Microbacterium sp. K35
AGCCGGCGTCGGCCCGCACGACCGCCAGCGCCGGCTCCGCGATTCCGGCCTCGGCGGCACCGGTCTCCACGGCCTCGGTCCCGATGTCGCGGGCACGGCCCTCGACCACGAGCGCCACCTCCGGGTACCAGTCGTCTCCGTCGAGCCCCAGGTCGTCCGCGGGCACCGCCAGCCCGGCCAGCCGGTCACGCAAGCGCGCGGCCGCACCGGCACGATCCTTCCACCAGCCGTCGGGCACCGACCCGACCACGTTCGCCCCGTCGACCACCACGGCCGGGAACACATCGAGCTGAGCACGCAGCATCGGCCACGCCGCCCCGAACCCCGGGTGCAGCGGCAGCTCGTCCACGCGGTCGACCGGGACCCACTCCAGCGCGACGCTCTCCGGATCGCTAATCACCGGGTCGAACGGGCGGCGCACATCGGCGACCACCGTCGTGTACGACCAGATGCCCAGGTCGAGCACGCTCGTGAACCGGGGACGCACGGCGCCGTCCGGCACGCCCGCCTCCTCCTGCGCCTCCCGGATCGCTCCGACGATCGCCGACTCGCCCTCGTGCAGCGCACCGCCGGGCAACCCCCACGTGCCGCCGAAGTGGCTCCACGACACGCGGTGCTGCAGCAGGATCCCGCGCGTCGCGTCGACCGCGAGCAGACCGGCCGCGCCGAACCGCCCCCAGTAGCGCTCCCCCGTGTCTGCGACCACCCAGGCGTCGCCGGGGTTGCGCGGTCCTTCGGGGCGACGCGGTTCGCCGGGAGCGGGGGGTACGACAGTCACCCCCTCAGCTTTTCACAGCATCGGGGTCGCGGCGCCACCCGGCGACACACGCCGGAACGCGTCAGCGCTGGCGGCGCTCCCGCACGCGCATGTTGATGACGATCGGCGTCCCCTCGAACGGGTAGAGCTCGCGCAGGCGCCGCTGGATGAACCGGCGGTAGCCCGGGTCGAGGAACCCGGTCGTGAACAGCACGAACGTCGGCGGACGCGTCGAGGCCTGCGTGCCGAACAGGATGCGCGGCTGCTTGCCCCCGCGCAGCGGGTGCGGGTGCTCCGCCACGAGCTCGGCGAGAAAGGCGTTGAACTTGCCGGTCGGGATGCGGCGGTCCCAGTTCTCGAGCGCCGTCTCCAGCGCGGGCACCAGCTTGTCGAGGTGCCGCCCGGTCTTCGCGGAGATGTTCACCCGCGGAGCCCACGCCACGTGCGCGAGGTCCTGCTCGATCTCGCGCTCGAGGTACCGGCGGCGATCGGCGTTCTCCAGGTCGTCGTCGTTCAGACGGTCCCACTTGTTGAACGCGAGGACGAGCGCGCGGCCCGACTCCAGGACGAGGTCGATGATCCGCACGTCCTGCTCGCTGATCGTCTCCGACACGTCGAGGACCACGACGGCGACCTCGGCCTTCTCCAGCGCGGCCGACGTGCGCAGCGAGGCGTAGAAGTCCGCGCCCTGCGCCATGTGCACGCGGCGACGGATACCGGCCGTGTCGACCAGACGCCACATCTTGCCGCCGAGCTCCACGACCTCGTCGACCGGGTCGCGCGTGGTACCCGCCAGGTCGTTCACGACGACGCGCTCCTCCCCCGCGGCCTTGTTCAGCAGCGAGGACTTGCCCACGTTCGGGCGACCGAGGATCGCGACACGTCGCGGCCCGCCGATCTCCTGCTTGGCGACCGCCGAGATCTCGGGAAGCTTCTTCAGCACGGCATCCAGGAGATCCGCCACGCCGCGGCCGTGGATGGCCGAGACCGGGTGGGGCTCACCGAGACCGAGGTTCCACAGCGCGGCGGCCTCCGGCTCCTGCCGGGCGTCGTCGATCTTGTTCGCGACCAGGAACACGGGCTTGCCGCTCTTGCGCAGCAGCTTGACCACGTGCTCGTCTGTCGAGGTGGCGCCGACCATCGCGTCGACCACGAACAGCACCACGTCGGACAGGTCGATCGCGACCTCCGCCTGCGCGGCGACCGAGCGGTCGATGCCGCGGGCGTCGGGCTCCCAGCCGCCGGTGTCGACGAGCGTGAAGCGCCGGTCGTTCCATTCGGCCTTGTAGGTGACGCGGTCGCGCGTGACGCCGGGGGTGTCCTCCACCACGGCCTCACGCCGACCGAGGATGCGGTTCACGAGCGCCGACTTGCCGACGTTCGGCCGTCCGACGATCGCGACGACCGGCAGCGCGGGCAGGAACTCGATGCCGTCCTCGCCCAGCGAGACGCCCGCGAGGAGCGCGGCATCCTCGTCGTCCAGCTCGTAGTCGGCGAGACCGGCGCGCAGGGTCTCGGCGCGCTGCTCGGCGAGGTGCTCGTCGAGGTTCTCCATCTTCTCGGCGAGCTGGTCGGGGCCGCCTTCGTATTCGTCGTCAGCCACGGTGTGCTCCTCGGAGTCGTTCGATCACCGTGAGCACGGCGTCGATGGTCTGGGGGTAGTCGAGTTCGGTCGAGTCGACGACCTCGACGCCCTCGGCGGCGTTGAGGAAGTCGACGACGGCGCTGTCGGAGGCGTCGCGCCGGTGCAGGGCCGCGGCGACGGCGGCGGCGTTCTCCCCCGCGAGCTCGCCGGCACGGCGTGCGGCGCGCACCTCGGGGGCGGCGGTCAGGAGGATGCGCACGGGGGCATCCGGTGCGACCACGGTCGTGATGTCACGTCCCTCCACGACCACAGCGGGGTACGGAGCGTCGGCGACCAGCGCGCGGAACAGCTCGTTCACCTGCGCGCGCACCTCGGGCACGCGGGCGACGCCGCTCACCGCGCCGGAAACCCGCGGTTCGCGGATGGCGTGGGTCACGTCGGTGTCGCCCACCCGGACCGTGCGGTCGTCGGGGTCGAGGCCGAGACGGACCGGGAAGTCGGCCGCGGCGGCGCGCACGGCGGCCGCGTCATCGGTGTCGGCGCCCTGCTCCAGCACATGCCAGGCGAGCGCCCGGTACGCCGAGCCGGTGTCGAGGTAGCCGTAGCCGAGCTGGCGCGCGACCGCCTTGGAGACGCTGGACTTGCCGGAACCGGCCGGCCCGTCGATGGCGATGAACTTCGTGGCGGAGACGGTGGAGGTGTCAGTCATTCGTGTTCCCTGCAATGCGCCAGCCGCGTTCCTGGAGCCCGGTGATCGCGCCGTGCAGCGCCGCGGGGTCGACACTGATCTCGGCCAGACCGAACTGTGCGCCGGGCGAGTGCTCCAGACGCAGGTCCTCGACGTTGACGCCGAGTTCGCCGAGCTCGCCGAACAGGCGGCCGAGCTGTCCGGCGGTGTCGTCGACCATCACCACGAGCGTCTCGAAGCGCCGGTTCTGGCCGTGCTTGCCCGGCAGGCGCTCCACGCCGTCGTTGCCCTGCCGGATGGTCTCCGCGATCACACGGCGCGCGCCGGGGGCCGCCGGCGCCCGCAGCGCCTCCGCGACATCGCCCAGGTCGGCCGCCAGCGCGTCGAGGATCTCCACGACGGGCCCCGCGTTCGCGCCGAGGATCTGCACCCACAGCTCGGGGGCGGAGGCGGCGATGCGCGTCGTGTCGCGCACACCCTGACCCGCCAGGCGCAGCGCGCCCTCCTCGGCACCCGCGAGCCGCGCGGCCAGCAGGCTCGCGACGACCTGCGGCACGTGCGAGGTGAGCGCGACCGAACGGTCGTGCTCCTCCGGGGTCATCTCCAGCGGCATCGCGCCCACGTCGAGCGCGAGCGCCTCGACCAGCGCGAGATCCGTGGCCTTCGTGTCCTCGTCGCGGCACACCACCCAGGGCCGCCCGATGAAGAGGTCGGCGCGGGCCGAGATGGCGCCGCCGCGCTCACGCCCCGCGAGCGGGTGCGAGCCGATGTAGCGCGCGAGGTCGACGCCGCGGTCGCGCAGCGTCCGGAACGGTTCGAGCTTGACGCTCGCGACGTCGGTCACGACCGCGTCCGGGTACCGCTCCAGCTCGGCCTGCACCACGTCGGCCGTGACGTCGGGCGGCACGGCCACCACGATCAGTGCGGGGGCGTCGTCGGCGGCGGCGAGTCGACCGGCGCCGTAGTCCACCGCCAGTCGCAGCTGCGCCGGGGAGGCATCCGTGAGCGCCACATCGACACCCTTGGCCCGCAGCGCATGACCGACGCTCGCGCCGAGCAGGCCGGCACCGACGATGCGGACGGTACCGGACAGACGCGGCGCGACGGCACCGGTCTTCCGCGCCGTGGACGCACTCGTCGTGTCGGTCATTCGGTCTCCTGCTCGCCTGGCGCCGCGGCGACACCGGATTCACGGCGCGCGAGGGTCAACAGCGCACCGAGTTCGATTTTACTCAGGTCACGCGTCTTCCCCGCCGGGAGGGTTCCCAGGTGCAGCGGGCCGAACTGCCGGCGCACGAGCTCGGTCACGGGGTGGCCGACCGCGGCCATCATCCGACGCACGATCCGGTTGCGCCCCGAGTGCAGCGTGAGCTCCACCAGGCTCGAGCCGCGCGACGTGTCCAGCAGCCGCGCCTTGTCCGCCGCGATGGGGCCGTCCTCCAGCTCGATGCCCTTCGTGAGCGTGGAGATCGTCTGCGGGGTCACCGTGCCGTCCACCTTGGCGATGTACACCTTGGTCACACCGAACGACGGATGCGCCAGCACGTGCGCGAGCTCGCCGTCGTTCGTGAGCAGCAGCAGCCCGCTGGTCTCGGCGTCGAGGCGCCCCACGTTGTAGAGCCGCTCCTCGTAGTCCTTCGTGAAGCGACGCAGGTCGGGGCGCCCGCTCTCGTCACGCATGCTGCTGACCACCCCGGTGGGCTTGTTCAGCATCACGTAGCGCTTGGTGACGTCGAGCTGCACCGCGGTGCCGTCCACGTCGACCAGGTCGCGCTCGGGGTCGATCCGACGGCCGAGCTCGGTCACGGTCTGCCCGTTCACCCGGATGCGCCCCTCGACGATGTACTGCTCGACGACACGACGCGAGGCGACGCCCGCCGCCGCGAGGACCTTCTGCAGCCGCACGCCCTCGGGCCCGGTGGCGTCGTCGTGGGCAGCGTTCATCGGAGGGTCCCTTCGTCGAAGCCGTCGGCGCCGTCGTCCAGCAACGGCGAGATCGGCGGCAGCTCGTCCAGCGAGTTGATGCCGAGGTGCTGCAGCAGCGCGTCGGTGGTGCCGTAGTTGATCGCCCCGGTCTCGGAGTCGGCGAAGAGCTCGGTGATGAGGCCGCGGGCGAGCAGCGTGCGCACGACCGAGTCCACGTTCACGGCGCGGATCGACGCGACCTGGCTGCGGGTGACGGGCTGCTTGTAGGCGATCACCGCGAGCGTCTCCAGGGCGGCCTGCGACAGCCGCGCGGGCGCCTGCCCGCCCACGAACTCCGCCACCACGGGGTCGAGGTCTTCGCGCACGTACAGCCGCCACCCGCCACCGACCTCGCGCAGCTCGAAGCCGCGCCGCGGTCCTCGGCCCCGTCCGTCGTAGTCGTCCCCGAGCGCCTCCAGCGTCTGCCGCACGGCCGGCACCGGCGCGCCGACCGCGGCCGCGAGCGCGACCAGGCCGATCGGCTCGTCCACGATGAAGAGGATCGCCTCGACGCGCTCGCTCAACGGCAGCTCGGCGCCCACGATCGTCGCGGCCTCGTCACCCCCGGGCTCGACCTCCGGCGCGGCCTCGTCACCCCCGGGCTCGACCTGCGGCCCGGTCTCGGTCTCGGTCACGTCATCGGTCATAGTCGGCCCCCAGGGTCGCGAGTGTCTCGTCCGACCAGGTGTCGGCGGCCCAGCGGAGCGTCAACTCGCCGAGCGGTTCCAGTTGTTCGAAGGAGAGCGCCGCGTGGCGGTACAGCTCCAGGACGGCGATGAAGCGCGCCACCACGATCCCCGGCTCGGTGACCCCGGCGACCAGCTCGCGGAAGCTGATCGACTCGGTGCCGCGCAGCAGCGCCACGACGATGGCCGCCTGCTCGCGGATGCTCACCAGCGGTGCGTGCAGGTGATCGAGCCCGACGTGCGGCATCTCCTTGGGCGCGAACGCCAGCAGTGCCAGCGCCGCGAAGTCGTCCGCGCTCAGCGACCACACCAGCTCCGGCGTCTTGCGGCGGTGCTTCTCCTCCAGCGGCACCGCCCGCACGTGACGGCGGTCCTCCCGCTGCAGGCACCGCGCGAACCACGCCGACACCTCCTTGAACGCCCGGTACTGCAGCAGGCGCGCGAACAGCAGGTCGCGCGCCTCCAGCAGCGCCACGGCCTCGGCGTCGACGAGCTCGCCCTGCGGCAGGAGGCCGGCGACCTTCATGTCGAGCAGCGTCGCGGCCACCACGAGGAACTCCGATGCCTGGTCGAGCTCCTCCTCGTCCTCCAGCTCGGCGAGGTAGGCGATGAACTCGTTCGTGACCGCGCTCAGCGACACCTCGGTGATGTCCATCTCGTGCTTCGAGATGAGATTCAGCAGCAGGTCGAACGGTCCGTCGAAGTTCGACAGCGAGACGCGGAAGCCCGTGTCGCCCTCCGCGGGGGCGACGGCCTCGGCGGTCGGATCGGTCTCGGCGTGCTCAGGCGACGGCGCCACGGGCGACCAGCTCCCGCGCCAGCCGCAGATACGCCTGCGCGGCGGCGTGCTCCGGCGCGAACTCGGTGATGGGCACGCCGGAGACCGAGGCGTCGGGGAACTTCACCGTGCGGCCGATCACGGTCTCCAGCACGTCGTCGCCGAAGGCCTCCACCACGCGCTCCAGCACCTCGCGCGAGTGCAGCGTGCGCGGGTCGTACATGGTCGCCAGCAGCCCGTCCATCGTGATCGACGGGTTCAAACGGTCGCGCACCTTGTCGATGGTCTCGATTAGCAGCGCCACCCCGCGCAGGGCGAAGAACTCGCACTCGAGCGGGATGATCACGCCGTGCGCGGCGGTGAGGGCGTTGACCGTGAGCAGGCCGAGCGAGGGCTGGCAGTCGATCAGGATGACGTCGTACTCGCCCGCGACCTGGCGGAGCACCCGCGCAAGGATGGTCTCGCGGGCCACCTCGTTGACCAGGTGCACCTCGGCGGCCGACAGGTCGATGTTCGCGGGCAGCACGTCGAGGCCCTCGACGTTGGAGTGGACGATCGCCTCGTGCGCGTCGCGCTTCGTGTCCAGCAGCAGGTCGTACACGGTGGGGACGTCGTGGGTCTGGATGCCCAGGCCAGCGGACAGCGCGCCCTGCGGGTCGAAGTCGACGGCGAGCACCTTGCGGCCGTACTCCGCGAGGGACGCGGCGAGGTTGATCGAGGTGGTCGTCTTGCCGACGCCGCCCTTTTGGTTGCAGAGGGCGATGATGCGCGCGGGACCGTGCGACTTCAGCGGCGCCGGGATCGGGAAGCCGCGGTAGGGGCGGCCGGTGGGTCCCATGGGGGTGTCGTCGGCCTTCTTCGCCTTCGCCCTGGACTTCGCCGCGTTCTCAGCCACCGGTTCTCCTGCTCCTTCGTGCTTGCTCGATTGTAGCGGCCGGGCCGGTCACGGGCCGTCCCGGCGCGCGGCGGCGGACCCAGGCGACCGCGCGAGTCAGCGGGCCCGCGGGTGCGACGTGGCGTACACGTCGCGCAGCGCGTCGACCGACACGTGCGTGTAGATCTGGGTCGTGGCGACCGACGAGTGCCCGAGCAGCTCCTGCACCACGCGCACGTCCGCGCCGCCCTGCAGCAGATGCGTCGCGAACGAGTGCCGCAGGGTGTGCGGCGACACCTCGGCCGTGATCTGCGCCCGCTCCGCCGCCGCCCGGATCACCAGCCACGCGCTCTGCCGGGACAGCGGCGCACCGCGGGCGCCGAGGAACAGGCGCGCCGAGGCCCTGCCCTTCGCGGCAAGCCCGGGACGCACCCGCGTCAGGTACGCGTCGACCGCGTCACGCGCGTACGAGCCCACCGGCACGATGCGCTCCTTCGACCCCTTGCCGCGCAGCCGCAGCACCTCCCCGTGCGCGAGGTCGTCGACGTCGAGCCCGACCGCCTCCGACACGCGGGCGCCCGTGGCGTACAGCAGTTCCAGCAGCGCGCGGTCGCGGATGCCGAGCGGCTCCTCCGGCGACGGCGCCGCGAGCAGGCGCTCGACCTGCTCGATCGTCAGCGCCTTCGGCAGCCTCCGCGGAGCCTTGGGCGGACGCAGCCGGCCGCTCGGGTCGTCGGCCTCGATCCCCTCGCGCGCGAGGAAGCGGTGCCACCCGCGCACGGACGACTGCAACCGGGCGAGGCTCGTGGCCGCGGGGGCGGGCTCGGCGGACGCACGCTCGGCGATGAAGCGGTCGATCACCGCGGGGGTCACCTCGGTCGTGTCGGTGATGCCCTCGGCGGCGAGCCACCCCCGGTAGCCGTCGAGGTCGCGCCGGTACGCCGCGATCGTGTGCGCGCTCAGTCCGCGCTCGATCGTGACGTGACGCAGATACGCGTCGAGGGCGCGATCGAGCAGCATGTCAGCCCCGGTCGCGGAGCCTCTGCGCGGCCGCGAGCACACCGATCGCGAGGATGCCGTTGCGCATGCGACCGTCGAGCACCGCGGCCACCGCGTCGTCGAGGGGCACCCAGGCGAGCCGGATGTCGGCCTCCTCGTCCTCCCGGGAGTGTGCGGCGTCGGCGGCCGTGATCCCCGTGGCGAGGAACAGCTGGATCAGCTCGTCGTTCCCGCCCGGTGTGGTCCACGACGACACCAGGGGCTCCCAGTGCGCCGCGACCAGGTCGGCCTCCTCCGCGAGCTCGCGCTGCGCGGCCGCGGCAGGGTCCTCCCCTGGCACGTCGAGCAGACCGGCGGGCAGCTCCCAATCGCGGTGCCGGATCGGGTGCCGGTACTGCTGGATCAGCAGCACCCGGCCCTCGTCGTCCAGCGCGACGATGGCCACCGCGCCGGGATGGGCGACGTACTGGCGCACGATCTCACCGTCGCCGTAGCGCACCCGGTCGGAGCGCACGTCCCACACCCGCCCCTCGTACACGAGCTCGGAGGACAGGACCTCGGGGTCGAGCGGCTCGTCGCGCAGCGGACCGCCGTCGGGCAGGGCGCCGATGTCACTCATCGGCGCTGACGTCGAACAGCTCGCTCGCGCGGTGCCGCTCGATCGCCGCACCCACCAGTCCGCGGAACAGCGGGTGCGGGTCGGTCGGGCGCGACCGCAGCTCGGGGTGGGCCTGCGTGGCGATGTAGTACGGGTGCACGTCGCGCGGCAGCTCCACGTACTCGACCAGGTCCAGCTCGGGGTTCAGGCCGGAGAACACCAGCCCGGCCTCGGACAGCCGGTCGCGGTACGCGTTGTTGACCTCGTAGCGGTGGCGGTGCCGCTCCGACGCCTCCGGGGTGCCGTACAGCTCCCGCGCCAGCGAGCCCTCCGCGAGGGCGGCCTGGTAGAGCCCCAGCCGCATGGTGCCGCCCAGGTCGCCGCCGTCGAGGATCTCGACCTGCTCGGCCATGGTCGCGATCACGGGCTCCTTCGTCTCCGGGTCGAACTCGCTCGACGATGCGCCCTCGATGCCGGCCACATCGCGGGCGAACTCGATCACCATGCACTGCAGGCCGAGGCACAGTCCGAGCGTGGGGATGCCCTGCTCGCGCGCGAACTTCAGCGCGCCGAGCTTGCCCTCGATGCCGCGGATGCCGAAGCCGCCCGGCACGCAGATGCCGTCGAGCTCGGCGAGCTGCTCCTGGGCGCCCTCCGGGGTCTCGCACAGGTCGGAGGGGATCCAGCGGATGTGCACCTTGGTCTCCTGCGCGAAACCGCCGGCCTTGAGAGCCTCGGTCACGGAGAGGTACGCGTCGGGAAGGTCGATGTACTTGCCGACGAGGCCGATCGTGACCTCGTGCTTCGGGTTGTGCACCGCGTGCAGCACCTTGTTCCACCGCGTCCAGTCGACGTCGTCCGCCTTCTGATCCAGACCGAGGCGCCGCACGATGTACGAGTCGAGCTCCTGCTCGTTCAGCGTGGAGGGGATGTCGTAGATGCTCGGGAGGTCGACCGTGTTGATGACGCCCTCGACGTCCACGTCGCACATCAGGGCGATCTTGTTGCGGTTGCTCGCGCTCACGGGACGGTCGCTGCGCAGCACCAGCGCGTCGGGCTGGATGCCCACCTGACGGAGAGCTGCGACGGAGTGCTGCGTCGGCTTGGTCTTCTGCTCACCGGAGGCGCCCATGAACGGCACGAGCGACACGTGAACGAAGAACACGTTGTCGCGGCCGAGCTCATGACGCAGCTGACGCGCGGCCTCCAGGAACGGCTGCGACTCGATGTCGCCCACCGTGCCGCCGACCTCGGTGATGATGACGTCGGGGCGCGGGTCCTCGGTCGCCTGCAGGCGCATGCGGCGCTTGATCTCGTCGGTGATGTGCGGGATGACCTGCACGGTGTCGCCGAGGTACTCACCGCGACGCTCGCGCGCGATGACCTGCGAGTAGATCTGGCCGGTGGTCACGTTGGCCGCCTGCGACAGGTTGATGTCGAGGAAGCGCTCGTAGTGGCCGATGTCGAGATCGGTCTCCGCGCCGTCGTCGGTGACGAACACCTCGCCGTGCTGGAACGGGTTCATGGTGCCCGGATCCACGTTCAGATACGGGTCGAGCTTCTGCATGACCACGCGGAGTCCGCGGGCGGTGAGCAGGTTGCCCAGGCTGGCCGCGGTGAGGCCCTTGCCCAAAGACGAAACGACACCACCAGTCACGAAGATGTGCTTGGTCGTGTCGTTCTTGGGCCCCGCAGAAGAAGAGTTCATCACGGGCTTCTATCCTAACAGTTCCCTCAGACGCCGAGGCTGAGAAGTTCGCGGGCATGGGTGAGCGCGGCGTCGGAATCGGCGAGGCCGGACAGCAGCCGCGCCATCTCGGCCTCCCGCTCCTCCCCCTCCAGACGCCGCACGCTCGAGGCGGTGACGGCCCCGTCGTTGGACTTGACGACCGTGAGGTGGTTGTTCGCGAACGCGGCGACCTGCGCCAGATGCGTCACCGCGATCACCTGCGACTTCTCCGCCAGCCGGGCGAGTCGCCGGCCGACCTCGATGGCCGCGGCCCCGCCGATGCCGGCGTCGACCTCGTCGAACACGAACGTGGGCACCAGGTCGGTCGCCGCGATGACGACCTCGATCGCGAGCATCACGCGCGACAGCTCGCCGCCCGAGGCGCCCTTGGCCACCGACCGCGGTTCGGCTCCGGGGTGCGGGGCCAGCAGGATCGCGACGTCGTCGCGCCCGTGCGTGCTCTCGGCGCCGGGGGTGACCGAGACCTCCAGGCGGGCATCGGGCATCGCGAGCGCGTGGAGCTCCGCGGTGACGGCGTCGCCCAGGCGGACGGCGGCCTCCGTGCGGACCGCGGTCAGGGCGTCCGCCGCGGCGTCGAGCGCGGTACGCGCCTCCTCCCGCTCGGCGGTGAGACGCTGCAGTCGCTCGCCGTCGTCGTCGAGCTCCGCGAGGCGCGTCGAGCCCGTCTGCCACAGTCGGATGGCGTCGTCGAGGGACCCGTGCGCGCGGATCAGCACGCCCAGCGCCGCCCGCCGTTCCTCGACCGCGGCGAGCTCGTGCGGGCCCGACTCGTCGAGGTCGGCGAGGAAGCCGGACAGCTGCCCGGCGGCGTCGGCGATACGGTAGCCGATGTCGGCGAGCGTCTCGGCGACCTCCGCGAGCGTCGCATCCGAGACCCGTTCGAGCGCCCGCCGCGCCTCCGCGACCAGTGCCGACGCATCCGGCTCGCCCTCCTCGTTCGAGAGCGCCCCGTGCGCGAGCGAGGCGGCCAGTCGCAGCTCCTCGGCGTTCGCGAGCCGCTCGGCGCGGGCCGCGAGTTCGGCGTCTTCACCCGCCTCTGGTGCGGTCGCCTCGATCAGCGCGAGATCTTCCCGCAGTCGCGCGGCCTCCTCCGCCCGGCGGTCGCGGTTGCCCGTGATCTCGGCGATCTCCGCGTCGAGGCCGCGCCAGCGCTCGAAGGCCGTGCCGTAGTGCTCCAGCGCCCGGGCGATCGCGTCACCGCCGAAGCGGTCGAGGGCGTCGCGCTGCGCAGCAGCGGACCGCAGCCGCAACTGCTCGGACTGGCCGTGCACGACCACCAGCTCGTCGGCGAGGGCGGACAGCACGCCGGCCGGAGCGGCGCGACCCCCCACGCTCGCCCTGCTACGGCCCTCGGCGTTGAGGGTGCGCGACACGTACAGTTCGGCGCTGCCGCCACCGACCGGTTCGAGTTCGCCCCCGGCGTCGGCGACGATGTCTGCCACGTCTCCGGTCTCGGGCACGACCCAGACTCCCGCCACCGAGGCCTGGCCGGCTCCGGCGCGCACGGCGCCCGAGTCGGCGCGCTGTCCGAGCAGCAGCCCGAGCCCCGTGACGACCATCGTCTTGCCCGCACCGGTCTCGCCGGTGATGGCGGTGAACCCCGGTCCGAGCGGGAGCACGGCGTCGGCGATCACACCGAGGTCCCGCAGGCGCATCTCCTCGATCACGGCTGGTTCCTCCGGTCCTGTCCGCGCCACCCTTCGACCGGCAGCTGGAACTTGCGCACCAGCCGGTTCGTGAACGCGGTCGGGTGCAGGCGCGCGAGGCGCACCGGCCGCGAGGACCGTCGCACCACCACACGCGCTCCGGGCGGGAGCTCGTGCGAGCGTCGGCCGTCGCACCAGAGGATGCCGGAGCCGTCCGTGCGCTCGAGCATCTCGATCGCGACCGCCGCGTCGGGGCTCACCACGAGCGGCTTCGCGAACAGCGCGTGGGCGGAGAGCGGCACCACGGCGATGGCCTCCACGGTCGGCCAGATCACGGGCCCGCCGGCGGAGAAGTTGTAGGCGGTGGATCCCGTCGGGGTGGACACGACCATGCCGTCGCAGCCGAAGCTCGACAGCGGGCGGCCGTCGATCTCCAGCACGACCTCGATCATGCGCTCCCTGCTGGCCTTCTCGACCGTCGCCTCGTTCAGGGCCCAGGTCTCGTAGACGACGTCGCCGGCGGCGTCCTTCACCCGCACCGAGAGCGCCAGGCGCTCCTCCACGTCGTAGTCGCGGGCGATCACACGGCGCACCGCGTCGTCCATGTCGTCGGGGTCGATCTCGGCGAGGAAGCCGACGTGGCCCATGTTGATGCCGAGCACGGGGGCACCGCTGTCGCGCACGAGCTCCGCGGCGCGCAGGATCGTGCCGTCACCGCCGAGGACGATGGCCAGCTCGAGCGCGGTCGGGTCGGCGGAGACGCCCAGGACGTCGACGTCGGCGAAGAACGGGTCGACGGCGGAGAGCGCATCGTGGTCGTCGGGCGCGAGGACCGGGCGGGCACCCGCTCCCCGCAGGGCATCGGTCACGCGACGGGCCGCTTCCACCGTCTCGACGCGGCCGGCGTGCGCGACCACCAGGATCCAGCGCTCGTTCATCGTCCCCCTGCCAGCCGGTTGATGGTGTCCATCCATTCTGTCGGATTGCTGCCGCGTCCCGGCGCGAGGTGCACGAGGTACTCCGCGTTTCCGTGCGTGCCGAGGATCGGGGAGGGAAGGATGCCGAGCATCCCGAACCCCGCGTCCCACGCGCTCCAGACGACGCGGGCCACGGCGTCGGCGCGGGTGGCCGGATCGGTGACCAGTCCCCCGCGCACCGCGGTGCGCCCGACCTCGAACTGCGGCTTCACGAGCAGCAGCACGTCGGCGCCCGGCGCGGCGACGGCGGCGATCGCCGGGAGGACGAGTTCGAGTGAGATGAACGACAGGTCGCCGACGATCAGGTCGGGCGGCGCGGGCTCGCCCGTCGCGTCCGCGAGGCTCTGCGGTGTCATGTGCCGCACGTTGAAGCCCTCGACCGACACGACCCCGTCGTCCGCGGCGATGACGGGAGCCAGCTGTCCGTGTCCGACGTCGACCGCGAGCACCCGCCGCGCACCGCGCTCGCGCAGCACCTGGGTGAATCCGCCGGTCGAGGCGCCCATGTCGAGCGCGAGCCGGTCGGCGACCGCGACGCCGAAGCCGTCGAGGGCGGCGACGAGCTTGTGCGCGGCGCGCCCGACGTAGTGGTCGGCGCCGGCCACGGTGAGCTCGCTGTCGTCTTGCACCGGGGTGGACGCCTTGACGACGGGGCGACCGTCGACGCTCACGAGGCCCTCCGCGATGAGGGTGGCGGCATGGCTGCGCGACCGGGCGAGTCCCCGCGAGGCGAGGGCGGCGTCGAGTCGCGTCATCGTGTTCCCGGGGTCTCCCGCTGGTCGAGCCGTGATCCGCTCTCCAGCCGCCGCGAGAGCTCGTCGTGCAGCGCGGAGTAAGCGTCGGCACGAGCCGGAAGCGGCTGCCCTTCGATCAGGCGCAGGCGGCTCCACAGGCCGTCCGTCGGCGCACCGGTCGTCTCATCGCTCACGGGTTCCACTGTACGCGGCTCCTCGGACAGCCGACGGAGCCACGCGTGTGGTCAGGGGCGGTGGAACGGGTCGTCGTACAGCCGCTCGGGCACGCGCAGCACGAACACCGGAGTGCCCGAGGCCCAGATCGCGGCAGCTCCGGCCCGCAGCAGGTCGAGCTGGTTCCCGGACTCCGCGACGATCTCCACGTCCGCGCCGTGCACCCGCACCGCCGCGCCGCCGACGTCGTACACGCCGTCCGTCACCGTCGGGACCGGGTACGGCTCGTGCAACCCGCGGAGGTCGCCGAGGATGTAGGTCGGGCGCGACCCCTCGGGCGCCGCGAGCACGTGCTTGGGGCGGTCGATCCCGGTCAGCACGAGGGCGGAGTCGATGCCGGCTCGGCTCGCTCCCATGATGTCGGTGTCGAGGCGGTCGCCGATGAACAGCGCCCTGGACGCGCCGAAGCGGTCCAGGGCCTCCTGGAAGATGGGGGTCTCCGGCTTTCCCGCGACCGTGGCCAGCCGCCCGACGGCGGTGTGCACCGCGGACACGAGGGTGCCGTTGCCGGGGGCGACGCCGCGTTCGCGCGGGATCGTCCAGTCGGTGTTGGTGGCGATCCAGGGGATGCCGCCCTCCTCCTCGGGGACCTTGAGCGCGAAGGCCGCTTCGGCGAGGTCGGTCCACGCGACCTCGGGGGCGAAGCCCTGCACGACCGCCTGTGGGTCGGCGTCAGCGCTGCGGGTCACCGTGTACCCGGCCTTCTGCACCTCATCGACGAGACCGTCGCCTCCCACGACGAGGATCGTCGCGGGAGGGGGAACGATCCCCGAGAGCAGTCGCATGGCCGCCTGCGGGCTCGTGACCACGTCGTCCGGCGCTACCGTGAGGCCCAGGCTCGTGAGGTGCGCCGCGACGGATGCGTCGGTCCGCGCCGCGTTGTTGGTGATGTACCCCAGACGCGCCGTGGCGGCTGCGGCGTTGAGGCTCTCCACGGCGTGCGGCAGGGCGCCGGGCCCGGCATACACGACTCCGTCGAGGTCGGCGAGGATCGTGTCGACGCCGTCCAGCGGAGTGCGGGGCGTCTGACGCCTGCGCGTGAAGAGCGCCATCACGCCTCCGGCTTCGAGGAACCGGACTCGTCGTCTTCGCCGACCTCGTCGACGTCTTCGCCGAGGAGCTCGCGAACCTCGTCCTCGATCGTGGGCTCGGCCTCGATCGTGGGCTCGGCCTCGCCGTCCTCACTGAAGAGGTCGGTCCCGGCACCATCCCTGTCGCCGTCGCGTTCAGAGGCAGCATCGTCGTCGCTGTCCAGGTCTCGGCCCGCGTCGACGTCGAGGTCCGCGTCGCGATCCGCGACACCATCACGATCCACGTCACCGTCAGCATCCACGCCACCGTCAGCATCCACGCCACCGTCAGCATCCACGCCACCGTCCACGGCGTCACCGTCGAGGCGGGCGGCATCGTCGCGGGTGCCGTCACCGCCGCCAACGGCGTCACCGTCAGGCGTAGCAGTGCCGTCACGGTGATCGTCGAGGAACTCGTCGTCGATGAGGCCGTCTTCGACGTAGATCTCCTCGTCGCCGGCTTCGTCGACGCCGAGCGCCTCCGCCGCGACGTCGGCGCGGTGGGCCCAGAATTCTGCCTCGTCGGTGCGTCCGAGGTCTTCCAGGACCGCTGCCCGCGCGGAGAACAGTGCTGGGCTCCACTCGAACGCACGATCGGGATCGAGCTCGGGAATCTCGAGCTCACCGAGAGCCAGCTCCAGGTCGCCCTGGTCGAGCCTCGCGCCCGACATCGCGATCGCAAGAGCCACCCGCACCGCGGTGTCGAGGGTGGAGCGGTCCACAGCACGACCGGTCTCGAGTGCTCGGTCAGGACGACCGATTCCGCGCTCGCTGTCGACCATGAGCGCGATCTGGTCGTCCTTCCCGGAGATCCTGCGATAGGTGCGCAGCTCGCGAAGAGCCAGGGCGAAGTCACCTGTCGCATAGGCCGTGATGCCGAGCGTCTCGCGGACGATCGCAATGCGACCGGCCCGGCGCGACGCCGCCAGCGCATGCTCGTGTGCCAGCGCGGGGTCTTCGTCGATCAGACGCGAGGCCATCGCCAGGTGTCGGGCGACGTGCTCCGCGTTCTCCTTGCTGAGCGTCTTCAGCTCGTTGCGCGCGGAGGAGTGCAGATCCCGGGCCGTGACCTCGTCCGGAACGGTCGGCTCGTCGAACCGGGCACGCTCGTTCGATGCGTTGGCCGGACGCTCACGCCCGGCACCGCCGCGCTGCGGGAACGACCGGGACCGGTCACTCCCCCGCTCACGCTCCGTCCGCCCTTCGCGACGCTGACCGCCATCACGGCTGAAGCCACCCTCACGACGCTGACCGCCATCACGGCTGTACCCACCCTCGCGACGAGGAGCCGCGTCACGGTTGAAGCCCCCTTCGCGACGCGGAGCACCATCACGGTTGAACCCACCTTCACGACGCGGTGCGGAGTCACGGTTGTATCCGCCCTCCCGACGCGGTCCACCGTC
>NZ_SSDM01000049.1:0-8359 GCF_004794375.1 Microbacterium sp. K35
CGCCAGGACCGCGAGCGCGACGCGGGGCCTCACGGCGGACCGCCCTCGGTGCGAGCGCGTCGCGGCGACCGCGGCCAGAAGGCCCACACCACCAGCGCGGCCGCGGCCACGGTCATACCGCCGAGCACGACGGGATGCCCGAGTGCGGCGATCACGGTCGCCAGGCCCGGCACCGCGAACAGCACGGTGCGCACGGAGGTCACGGTGTACGGAAACGGGTCGTCGACCGCATTCGCATCGCCCCGCAGCGTCAGCACGCGCTCCCCCGCCGCGGCGCCCGGTTGCACCGCGGTCACGCGGTGGGTCACGGGCAGGTCGCCGGGGCGGTCGACCGTCACGACGTCGCCCACCTCCACCGCCGCGGCAGGGACCCGCTGCACCACGGCGACCGATCCGGCCGGGATGGTCGGCGACATCGAGCCCGTGCGGAACAGGATGAGCGTGATCTGCGCCGTGGCCGCCAGCAGCACCAGCACGATGCACACGACGCCCGCGGCGGCGGCGAGCCACAGCAGCGCATCGCCCAACGCGCGCGCGAACCCGAGGCGCCGGGTGGGGTGCTGCGCCCGCGCCCCGGCTTCCCCGCTCTGCTGCGCGCGCGCCTCGCGGCGGGTGAGTGCCGTCACGACCCCTCCTCTCGCCCGTGCCCTGCGGCGGCTACGACGACGTACCCTGGATCTGCCATGTCTGGGTCATCGTCAGGCCCTGCGCGGTGTTCGGCGCCGTGGTGGGCAGCGTCACCGCGAAGCAGTAGTTCACGACCGATGCGCCGTTCGCGGACACCGCCTGCGTCGAGGCGCCGCCGGCCGTGAGCGCGGAGCCGTCCGCGACCACGGCGGTGCCGCCGGGGTAGGTCGCCGCCGAGCACGTGGTCCCGGCGATCGCACGCACCCCGTAGGTGAGCGACGACGCGAGACCCGTGCCGCCCGGCGTCCCGGCCGTGAGCTGGAGCACGCCGGCGACCGAGGGCGACGCGGTCTTGACGCTGAACAGCGCATACGTCGTGGTGCCGGGCGCCATGGCCGTGGGCGGGAGCTGGAAGTTCAGGGCGGCCGCCGCCCCCGTGGTCGCGTGGCTGGAGAACGTGACGCCGTCGGTCGCCCCGACGAGGTCGAACCGGCCGGCCGTGAACGTGGCCGAGCCGAACTCCGAGTCGTTCCAGGCGGCGAGTGTCGCGGTCGCCCCGATGCCGAGCACCAGACCGCCCGCCAGGAGGGCTCGGAGGCGGCGGGAGCGGAGCCGGATCCTCTCCCGCCGCTGCCTGCGGGTACCCATGGCCCGCTCAGCTCGTCGACGTGGCCGTGAACTCCCAGGTCGCGTTCGTGACCAGGCCGGGTTCGAGCGCGGCGGCGGCCGTGACCGCGACGCACAGCTGCACGGCGGTGCCCGGGGTGGCGGCGGAGGCTCCTTCGGTGAGCGTCACGGCGGTCACGCCTGTCTGTGCGTCGAGCGTGGCCCCGGAGGCGACGGCGGTTCCGGTCGCGCTGGCCGCGTTGCAGGTGGCGCCGGGAGCGAGCGGGTAGATCGCGTAGGACAGATGATCGGTGTTGGAGCTCGCCGCGGGATCCGCGGTCGTGCCCGCCGCGACGAGGCTGGCCCCGGTGGTCGTGCCGGCCGCGAGACGCACCCAGAAACCCGCGTAGACGGTGTCGCCGGGCGACATGTTGCCGACGACGCCGGCGGGGAGCGTGAACGCGAGGGCGGCGGCCGTGTCGCCGTCGTCGACGTTGTGGTCGGTGAAGGCCGTGCCGTCGGTCGAGCCCTCCAGGTTGAACGAGCCCGCGGTGAACGTTCCGGTCGCGAACTCGGAGTCGTTCCACGCGGCGAGCGTGACCGCCGCTCCCACTCCGAGGACGAGTCCTCCTGCCAGGACCGCGCGGACCCTTCGCCGGGTCGTGGTCGTCGCCATGTCGTTCCCCCTCCGTCGTCGATCTCGGGGAACGCCGGCGAGCGGAACTCGGAGGATTCTCCCGCGTCCTCGCATCCTCTCCGAGCCCCTCGGACCAGACAAGGCGGATCCGCGCGCAGCCGTGGCACAATCCGCGCAGCCGGGGATCGTCCTGTCAGCGGCGCGACCGGCGGGCGGGCGCGACCGGGGCGAGCACCCGCCGCGCCTCGTCGGCCACCTCTGCGGCGATGGTGTCGAGCAGCGTCGACCGCAGGTTCCACTGCTGCCAGTACAGTGCGACCTTCAGCGTCGGACCCCCGAGCGCGACCAGTCCGGGCGTCTCCTGCAGCCGCGGGACCATCCCCCAGCCGAGGCCGAGCGACACCGCGATCGCGTAGTCGTGGGACGCGGGGACGTAGTGCCGCGGCACGCCCTGCTGCGTGACGGACATGGCCGCGAGCCACTCGTGCTGCAGCGTGTCGCGACGGTCGAAGTCGACGAAGGGCGCGCGGGCGAGAGCGGCGGCGCTCACCCCCTCGGCGAACCACCGGTCCGCGAAGCCCTGCTCCGCCATGGCGCGATACTCGAGCACCCCGAGAGGTGCGACCGAGCATCCGGCCACCGGGGTCTCCTCGCTCGTCACCGCGGCCATCACCGTGCCGGATTCCAGCAGCCGGGCGGTGAAGTTCTGATCGTCCCGGTGCAGGTCGACGTCGATGTCGTGCGTGGCGGAGAGTCGTGCCATCGGCGCGAGGAACCACGTCGCCATCGAGTCGGCGTTCACGGCGAGCGGAACGACGATGCGCCGCTCGGAGCCGTCGTCGCCGATGCCCACCCCGGCGAGCGCGTCGTGCTCCAGCAGCGCCACCTGCCTGGCCAGTCGCACCACCGCCTCGCCGGCCTCGGTGAGCCGCGCGGGCTTGCTGCGCACGAGCAGGATGCGCCCCAGCTGTTCCTCCAGGCTCTTGAGCCGCTGGCTGACCGCGGACGGCGTGATCCGGAGTCGGCGCGATGCCGCGTCGAGAGTGCCTTCGTCGGCGACGGCGGCCAGGGTCGCGGCGAGCTCCGGATCGATCCTCACATCAGTGATGCTAATGGTTCGGAAGAAATCTTCGCTTTCTCTGATGGCAGTCGCTTCCTAGGCTGGTGCCATGCTCACCGTCCTCGCCGGTCTCGGACTCGGCCTCTCCCTCATCGTGGCCATCGGCGCCCAGAACGTCTTCGTCCTGCGCCAGGGCATCCGGCGGGAGCATGTGCTGGCGGTCGTGATCGTGTGCGCCGTCTCCGACGCCGTGCTGATCGCCGCCGGTGTCGCCGGGCTGGGCTTCCTGCTCCAGGCTGCGCCGTGGCTCGTGGTCGTCGCCCGGGTTGCCGGGGCGCTGTTCCTGTTCGGCTACGGGCTGCTCGCGGCACGGCGCGCCTGGCGCGGCGGTGAGGTGCTGGCGGTCGATGCGTCCTCCCCCGCCGACGGAACGGGGACCGGTCGATCGGCCGGCGGCACCGCGACCGCCACCCGGAGCGGAACACGTCTGGCCCCCGTGCTCCTCACCGTCCTCGCGCTCACCTGGCTCAACCCGCACGTGTACCTCGACACCGTCCTGATGCTCGGGTCGATCGCCGCGACGCACGGCGAGCAGCGCTGGCTGTTCGCCGCCGGGGCCATCCTCGCCAGTGCCCTGTGGTTCACGGCCCTCGGTTTCGGGGCACGCTACCTCGGGCGCTGGCTGCGCACCGAGCGGTCGTGGCGGGTTCTCGACGCGGTGATCGCCGTGATCATGGTCGCGCTCGCCGTGAGCCTGATCCTCCCCGTGTTCGGCGGCTGATCCGGCTCAGACTCCGTCGATCTGCGCCAGCCGCGCCCGCACCAGCGCGCGCAGCGTCTGCTCCGGGATCGGATGCTCCGGCTGGAAGCGGATCGTCCCCTTGTCCACGCTGGCGCCCGGATGATCGGCCAGCGCCGCCGCCACGGCCGCGACCGCGTCGGGACTGAAGGGATACACGCCGATGTGCTTCTTGGCGCGCATCACCGACAGCAGCGGTCTGCCCCCGTGGACGAGGGCGGGCATGCCGTAGCCGGTGCCCTGCTCGGCATCCGGCTCCTCCTCCCGCGCGATCGCGTACACGCGGTCGATCGCCGCGCGGTCCGCGGGGGCGAGCCCGGTCAGGTAGTCGTCGATGGTTCCCACGACCGCATCCTGTCACCGATCGGCGGCGCGCACGAGCCCCGGGTCTCAGGCGCCGTCGAGCGGGCGGAGGATGCGCGTGAGGAACCGCTGCGTGCGCTCGTGTCGCGGGGCGCGGAAGATCTCGGCCGGCGGCCCCTCCTCGACCACCACCCCGCCGTCCAGGAACAGGACGTGGTCGGCGACCTCGCGCGCGAAGCTCAGCTCGTGCGTGACGACCGCCATGGTCCACCCCTCGTCGGCGAGCTCCTTGATCACCAGCAGCACCTCCCCGACGAGTTCGGGGTCGAGCGCGCTCGTCGGCTCGTCGAACAGCAGCAGGTCGGGCTTGAGAGCGAGAGCACGCACGATCCCCACGCGCTGCTGCTGCCCTCCGGACAGCTGATGCGGACGGGCGTCCGCCTTGTCCGCCAGGCCCACCCGGTCGAGCAGGGCCAGGGCCTCAGCCACGACCTCGGCCCTGGGCCGCCGCTGCACACGCCAGGGCCCCTCGATCACGTTCTGCAGCACCGTCAGATGCGGGAACAGGTTGTGGTGCTGGAACACCATCGCGGAGCGATCGCGGAGGGCGAGCCGCTGCTGCTTCTGCGCGCGAGGCCGCGGCCGCTCGGCGGGGGCGAAGTCGAGCTCGGGCCCGCCGTCGACCGTGATGGTGCCGGCGTCCGGCGTCTCGAGGCCGTTGAGCGCGCGCAGCACGGTGGTCTTCCCCGAGCCGCTCGGGCCGATGAGCACCAGCACCTCTCCGCGGTGCAGCGTCAGGTCGATCCCGCGCAGCACCTCGGTGTCGCCGAAGCTCTTGCGCAGTCCGCGGGCGGACAGCAGCGGGACGGGCGTCTGGTCAGTGGGCGACACGGCTGTCGAGCCTCCTCTCCAGGGCGCTCTGGCCGAACGACAGCACCAGGCAGAACACCCAGTACACCAGCGCCGCAGCGAGGTAGATCACCATGAACTCGAGGGTCGTCGCCGCGATCTGCTGCGCGACCTTGAACAGCTCCGTCACCAGGATCAGCGACGTGAGCGAGGTGTCCTTCACGAGTGAGATGAACGTGTTCGACAGCGGGGGCACGGAGACCCGCGCCGCCTGCGGCAGGATGATCCGCGTGAGCGTGCGGGTGCGGTTCATCCCGACCGTGTACGCCGCCTCCCACTGCCCCTTCGGCACCGACAGGATCGCGGCCCGCACGACCTCGGCTCCGTAGCCGCCCACGTTGAGCGACAGCGCGATGATCGCACTCGGCCACGGGTCGAGCGTGATGCCGATCGACGGCATCCCGTAGAAGATCACGAACAGCTGCACCAGCATGGGCGTGCCGCGGATCACGGAGATGTAGAAGCGCGCGACGCCCGCCACCACCGGATGCACCGAGATCCGCATCAGCGCGACCCCGACCGCGATCAGCAGCCCCAGCGCGAACGACACCAGCGCGAGCGGCACCGTCGCCGTCAGGCCCGCCCAGGCGATCGGCCAGAGCGAGTCGAGGAACAGCTGCCAGGGGTTCGCCATCGGTTACTGCGAGACGTCCTCGCCGAAGTACTTCTCGCTGATCTCCGCCAGGGTGCCGTCGGCGCGCAGCTCCTCGAGAGCGCCGTCCACGGCCTCGACGAGCGAGGTCTTGTCCTTCGTGAACACGAACGCCTGCTCGCCGGCGTCCTCGGTCTCCGCCGCGATCTTCAGCCCCGTCGGGCTGTTCGTGGTCTCGTAGTCGAGGAACGTCAGCTTGTCGTTCACGGTCGCGTCCACACGGCCCTGACGCAGCAGCTCCACGGCCTGCGCCCAGCCCTCGACGGCCTCGACCTTGGCGCCGGAGTCGGTCGCCAGCTCGTACCAGTTGCTGGTGAGCGACTGGGCCGTGGTCTTGCCGGCCAGGTCGTCGAACGAGCTGATCGAGTCGTCGTCCTCGGCCACCACGATGACGCCGGGCGACACGGTGTAGGGCGCGCTGAAGAGGTACTTCGCCTCGCGCTCGTCGTTGATCGAGACCTGGTTCGCGATCACGTCGAAGCGGCCGGCGTCGAGACCGGCGAAGATCGCGTCCCACTGCGTCTCCTGGAACTCCACCTCGAGGCCCAGCTTGTCGGCGACGGCCTGGATGATCTCGACGTCGTAGCCGGTCAGGTCGCCCGAGCCGCCGTCGTCGTGGAAGCTGAACGGGCGGTAGGTGCCCTCGGTCGCGACCGTGAGCGTGCCGTCCTTCACCAGGCCGAAGTCGGAGCCCGCGGTGCTCTCCGCACCGGACGTGCTCGCGGGCGTGGTGGAGCCGCTGCAGGCGGTGAGCGCCGCGGCGGCGACGACGAGTGCGGTGACGGCGATGAGACGACGGGACATGGACCCTCCTGGGGTGAGAGGCGCGGTGCGAGTTTACGCGACCGGCGCGGGACCTCCCCACAGTACGTGCCGTCGCGGGATCCGCCGCATCCGATGACGCTCCGTGTCGACGCGGGGCGGAGGACGCGAAACGCCCCCGGGCGGAACCCGGGGGCGTTTCGGTGAGTCAGGCTCAGATGGCGTTGACGTCCAGCGGGATGCCGGGGCCGAACGTGGTCGACACCGCACCCTTCTGGATGTAGCGGCCCTTCGCGCTCGACGGCTTGAGGCGGACGATCTCCTCGAGCGCTGCGCCGATGTTCTCGTTCAGCTGCTCGGCGGTGAAGGACGCCTTGCCGACGACGAAGTGCACGTTGGCGTGCTTGTCGACGCGGAACTCGATCTTTCCGCCCTTGATCTCCTCGACGGCCTTGGCCGGGTTCGGGGTCACGGTGCCGGTCTTCGGGTTCGGCATCAGGCCACGCGGACCCAGCACCTTGCCGAGACGACCGACCTGGCCCATGAGCTCCGGGGTGGAGACGGCCGAGTCGAACGCGGTCCAGCCGCCGGCGACCTTCTCGATGAGCTCGGCGCCGCCGACCTCATCGGCACCTGCGGCGATCGCGGCCTCGGCCGCGGGGCCCGTGGCGAAGACGATGACGCGGGCGGTCTTACCGGTGCCGTGGGGCAGGATGACGGTGCCGCGCACCATCTGGTCGGCCTTGCGGGGGTCGACGGCGAGCTTCAGCGCGACCTCGACGGTCGAGTCGAACTTCGCCGAACCGGTCTCCTTCGCGAGCGCGACGGCCTCGGCGGGCGTGTAGAAACGGTCTGCCTCGATCTTCTCGGCGGCAGCCTTGTAAGCCTTGGACTTGGTAGCCATGATTATTCTCCTCAGCCCTCGACCGTGATGCCCATGGAACGGGCGGTGCCGGCGATGATCTTCGAGGCGGCCTCGATGTCGTTCGCGTTCAGGTCGGCCTGCTTCTGCTCGGCGATCTGACGGACCTGGTCCTTGGTGATCTTGCCGACCTTGACGGTGTGCGGGGTGGCCGAGGCCTTCTGCACGCCGGCGGCCTTCTTGATGAGCTCCGCCGCTGGCGGGGTCTTCAGGACGAAGGTGAAGCTGCGGTCCTCGTAGACGGTGATCTCGACGGGGATGACGTTGCCGCGCTGCGACTCGGTCGCGGCGTTGTACGCCTTGCAGAACTCCATGATGTTGACGCCATGCTGACCGAGCGCGGGGCCGATCGGCGGCGCCGGGTTGGCGGCACCGGCGTTGATCTGAAGCTTGATCAGGCCGGTCACCTTCTTCTTCGGTGCCATTCTCTTTCCTTTCCTCGAGGCGGATGCGGACACCCGCTTCTCCCACGGACCCGGCATCTCCGGGTCGTGGTCGTCAGCGCGCACGCCGAAGCGGCGCACAAACCATAAGAGTCTACCGCATCCCGCGTCCCACTTCCGCGCAGGGTCAGGGGTCGCGGTACTGCTCCGCGATCCGCTGCCCGAGCTCGCGCAGGGCTGCACGCACCTCGACGGGTTCGAGCACTTCCACGGCGCCCGTCCACCCGGCGAGCTGCTCGGCCAGAGCGTCCGCACGGTGGGCCCGCACCTCGATCAGTCCCTCGTCGGCATCCATCACCGCGGCCTGGCGCCCGAAGCGGTCGAGCACCGCGCGCACGGCCCAGGCCTCCGCGCGGATCACGGCGCGCGCCTCGCCCCGCAGCCCCTCGACCGTCTCGACCATCCGCTCCCACGCGGCAGGCGCGTCGAAGCCGTCCGGCCCTTCCCCCCGCTCGTCGGTGAGGGCGAGATCCGCGATCCGGTCGACCCGGTACGTGCGCAGCCGATCCACGTCGGCCCCGCCGTTCCGCCCCGGCGCCGCGAGCAGATACCACCGCGGACCGCGGCTGCCGACCACGAGCGGCACCACCTCGACCGGCCGCCCGGCGTCGCCGTAGCCGAAGCGCACCCGGCGGCCGG
>NZ_SSDM01000050.1:0-610 GCF_004794375.1 Microbacterium sp. K35
CGGGCGGCACCGGCACGGTCTCGGCGGTCGGCGACGCGACGAGCGGACGCACGCCGGGCACGACGTCGGCGTAGACCACACGGCCGATCCGTGCCGTCACGGTGTGCGGCAGCCGCACCCGCATCGGCGCATACGTCATGAGGCCGTCGCCCACGATCGTGAGACGCGCGTCGGGGAACAGCCCGAACAGCGTCCGCGCCGGAGCGACCTGCGGGCTCTGCACGCACAGCTCCAGGTCGCGGGGGTCGATGCCCCAGGCCCGGGCGATCAGCCGACCGAGCACGGGCAGTTCGCCCTCCGGGGGCTCCCACGCGCTGGGGTGCAGCGGGCCGAGGAGGTCTCCCAGCGGCTCGATGCGGTCGAACCGGGCGCGCAGCCGACCCAGGGCCGGGTCGGCGTCGATGCCGACCGCGAGCTCGGGCACGCGCGACGAGGTGAACGGCACCAGCACCTGCTCGGGGCGCGCGGCGGTCGGCCCATCGAGGAGGCCGCTGTCGATCGCGGCGACGGCGGTCGCGAGACCGTAGGCGCTGTGCAGCGCGAAGACCCGCGTCACGGCGTGTGCCCCGCACGTCGGAGCGTGCGCGCGAGCGCGGCGATCGTGACCCCG
>NZ_SSDM01000051.1:0-5571 GCF_004794375.1 Microbacterium sp. K35
AGCGCCGACGAGAGCCGCGCCGAGCTCGAACGACTCGTCGACACCGCCGCCGCCACCGGCCGCGTCCCCGCGCGGCTCACCGTGCGCTGGCGCGACGCGATCGCGGACGACGAGCTGTGGCGCTTCGAGTCCACCGTCGTCCTCGGCGGGGTGCAGGCGACCTCCTTCCTGTTCGACGACGACCCGCACGAGGGCCCCCGGGTCACCGGGCTCGTGGGCTGGCACGGGCTCGCGGTGGGCGACCCCGCGGTCGACCTCTCCTGGCTGTCGGCCGCGCCGGATGCCGCCACCGATGTGCAGGCTGCCTATGCCCGCACCGTCGACCGTGGCCCCGACGCCGGGCTCGACGCCCGTGCCCGGCTGCTCGCCGAGCTCGAGTTCGCGCGCTGGCTGGTTCACGGCGACGCGCTGCACCGCCCCGACATCGTCGACGACGCCGCCGCACTGCTCACCGCTCTCGCGGAGGGCCTGAGCGACCGCGGGATCGCGACCGCCGAGCGCCGCAGCGGCGTGGACTCCGCGATGGAGGCACTCGACCGGGTCCCGGTCGCCCGCGCGCCCGAGGTCGACACGTCCATGCAGACCGACGCCTACAACCCCGACGACCTGTGGGTCGCGGACGCCGAGGCGCGGGACGACGCGGAGCCCGGCTCCACTCCGGCAGAAGCGGACGCGCCCAGGCCGTGGAGTCGTGCGACGCGGAGCGACGCCGAGGCTCCGGCGGGCGACGCCCCGCGCTTCAGCGCGGTCGAGCTCGACACCGAGGACCTCTCCGGCGTGCGCTCCGGGTTCGCGGGGACGCACGGCTCGCGTGACGTCGACGCGGCGCCCACCCCGGGCGGCCACGACGGAGGCGCGGACGACGGGGACGACTCCGAAGAGGCTCAGCGGGCGGCGCGCGCGGCACTCCAGCGCTGGAAGAGCTCCTCCTCCGAATAGACCCGGTCCCCGCGGATCACGAGGTCGTCTGCGACGTAGTACAGCGCCACGTCGATCTCGTCGAGCGGCACCCCGAAGCGCCGGTGGTACGCGAGGCGGTACAGCGCGAGCTGCAGCATCCGCTCCTCCCGCTCCTCGGCCGTCCGGGGCGCGCGACCGGTCTTCCAGTCGACGATCTCGAGGCGGCCCCCACGGTCCGCGCGGCGGTACACGGCATCGAGTTTGCAGATCACGATGTGTCCGCGCTCGTCCTCGTACCCTTCCCCGCCCGCACCGAGCGCGAAGTCGATCTCGATCTCGACCGCCAGCGGCTGCAACGACCCCCACTCGCTCTGCTCGAACGTGCGCTGCAGCACCGCGAGGTCGGCGGCGTCGGCCACCGCGCCGGGGCCGGCGCCGTCGAACACGGCATCGGCGAACGGCTCGTCCTCGTCCTGCTCCCACAGCGCCTCATCGACGCGGGAGCCGACCCCCACCAGTTCGGAGCGCTGCTCGACCCAGGCGTGGAACAGCGTGCCCAGGCGCGTCTGCCGATAGGGACGCTCCGGCATGGGGCGCACGATCGACGCGAGCGTTCCCGCGTAGTCGGTGACGTAGTCCTTGAAGCGCGACGCAGGGACACGGGTCGGAGCGTCCGCCGCAGTGCCCCGCTGGCGGGCCTCGCGTTCCGCCAGCAGTCGCTGCAGCTCGGGCGTGGGGGTCGCGGTGCCCGATCGCAGCTCCTCCTCGACCGCCGCCGCGGCAGGCATCACCACGGGTCGCCGTGCGCCGAGCGGGTCGAGCGGCCAGTGCAGGGTCGCACCCGGACCGTCGTACGGGTTCTCGTCGGGGTCCACGCCATCGATCGGCGCGAGGCCCCGCACCTCGATCGCCTCCAGCAGATAGGGGCTCGGAGTGCGCGGCGCCTTCTGCCCCGCCCAGTGCGCCCCGGTCAGCAGCAGGTCGCTCCGGGCGCGGGTGATCGCGACATACGCCAGGCGCCGCTCCTCCTGGCGCTGGTACTCGCGGTAGGCGTCCTTGAAGCGCTTGAGTGCGCCGCCCTGAGGGTTCGCCTGGGTGGCGCCGCCCGACAGCGAGGCCTGCGCGAGCTTCTGCCGCTTGACCGGATCGGTCTCGGCCCCCACCGCGTCCTCCGGATCCCACGTGAACCTCGGCAGCGCGTCACGGTCGCCGCGCAGCTCGAACGGCACCACGCCGAACCCGAACCAGCCCGACGTGTCGGCGATGCGACCGGGCAGTTCGTCCACCACGAGTCGCACCACCGCCACCGCATCCCATTCGAGCCCCTTGGACCCGTGGATCGTGAGCAGCTGCACCACGCCCGGCTCCGGCGGCTCGGGGCGCGGCATCAGTTCGTCCGTGCTCTCCGCCTTGTCGAGCCACGCGAGGAGGCTGCCGATCGTGCCGCGGTCGTCGGCGGCGAGGAACGCACGGACCTCGTCGGCGAAGGCTCGCAACTGCGTCGCCGCGATCCGCGCCGGTCCGCGGGTCTCGTTCGCGGCGAGCTCGATGTCGAGGCGGAGCTCCAGCTCGATCAGACGGATCAGCTCGGGGATCGGTTGCGACGACGCGCGGCGCAACCGCTCCAGCATCTCCCCCGCGGCGCGGATCCGCGCCCTGCCCTCCGGGGTGATGGCCGCGAGCAGGCGGTAGTCGTCTCGCACCGCGCGCACCACGTCGACCGCGTCCACGATCGACACGGCCTCGTCCGCTCCGCGCGACGAACGCAGCCGCACCCGCACCTCGTCCGGGAGCGGGAGCATCGTCGTGTCGCGCTCGGCCAGCGTGCGGCCGAGGTCGTACAGCGCCGCCATGTCGGCGACTCCCACCCCGAAACGCGGTCCGGTCAGCAGCCGGATGAGGGCCGAACCGGCAGTGGGATCGTGCACGACCCGCAGCGTGGACACCACGTCGACCACCTCCGGCGTGGCGAGCAGGCCGCCCAGCCCGAGAATGCGGTGCGGCACCCCTCGGGCCGCCAGCGCCGCTGCGAACGTCTGCATGTGACGCTTCGAGCGGAACAGGATCGCGCCCGTGTGCGGGGATCCGGCCCGTGCCCCCTCCCCCGCGTCGTGTGCGGCGCGGCGCTGCACGAACCAGTCCGCCACCGCCGCCGCCTCCTCATCGACCGTGAGCGGGAAGCGCACCTCCACGCCGCCGTCACCCGCCCCGGGACGCGCCTCCAGCGGCGGCACGTCCAGTCCGGGGCGCTGCAGCGGCTCCAGCACCCGGTTCGCGATGTCGAGGATGCCCCGATCGTTGCGCCAGCTCGTCATCAGGCTGTACGTGCGCACCGCCCCCGCGCTCGCGAACGACCGGGAGAACGCGTAGAGGTTGTCGGCGCTGGCTCCACGCCAGCCGTAGATCGACTGATGCGGGTCGCCCACCGCCATGACGGCCGTATCGCGGAACAGCTCGGCGAGGAAGCGGGTCTGGATGACCGAGGTGTCCTGGTACTCGTCGAGGAGCACGACGCGGTGCTGCTCGCGCAGTTCGGCCCGCACATCAGGGGCCGACTCCACGATGTCGTAGGCGCCGCCGACCTGATCCGCGAAGTCCAGCACCCCCCGGCGCTGCTTCTCCGCGATGTACTCGCGCACCAGGGCGGTGAGCGTGGGCAGGCTCAGCAGGTTGATCGCCGCCTTCTCGACGTCGGCGTTGCTCCGGTACGGCTCGAACGCGCGCGCCTGCTCCACCGCGATGCGCTCGGCCAGCGCGAGGTCGACCCGGTGGTCCAGCGCGTCACCGGCCAAGCGCTGCACCGCGTCGATGACCGTGCCGAGCGCGTAGTCGATCTCCTCCAGCTGCGGAAGGTCGCTGCGGAGCACCACCTCCCGCGCCAGCATCCAGGACGCCGCCTGACTGAGCATGGCGACATCGGGATCACGGCCGATCCGGGCCGCATGCTCGCGCACGATCCCGTCCGCGAACGCGTTGTACGTCGACACGCGCGGTCGGATCATCAGGTCTTCCGCCGTCCGCGACGCTGCCGGGTCCCAACCCGTGTCGAACCGACGGGCGAGGTCGTCGAGGACCGTGGCGCGCACCAGGTCGCGCTGCCGTCCCGACGCCGCCTCCGCCACCCGGTCGAGGGCGTCGCTGCGGACGATCGCGGGCAGGTGCGGCAGCAGTCCCCGTCGGCCGTACTCGTCGACGACGGCGAGACGCGCACCGATCCGCTCCGCCAGCTCGCCGGCGGCCTTGCGGGTGAAGGTCAGCCCGAGGATCTCGTCGCGCCGCACTCGACCCGTCGCCACGAGCCACACCACGCGCGCCGACATCGTCTCGGTCTTGCCGCTGCCCGCCCCGGCCACCACGAGCGCCGGCTCGAGCGGGGCCTCGATCACCTCCTGCTGGGCGGGAGTCGGCGTGGGCAGGCCGAGCGCCGCGGCGATGTCGGTCGCCGAGAGCACCACCTCGGGCGCCGCCACGGTCACGAGCTCACCGCCGGGACCGTGTGGATGCGGCACGGGTGCACGCGGCGCTGCGTGTCGGCGCAGTGCGACTCGACCTGGGCCGTGAACCCCGCGGCCGACATGCCCCGCGCCACCTCCGCCACGCGCTGCAGGAACTGCCGCCGCGCGTCGCCGTCGAGCGCGTGCTGATGGGCGATGCGGTAGTCGCTCTTCGCCAGGGTCTTCGAGACGATCACGAGTCGCGCGCCGCCGAGCGACCTCGGGGTCGCACCCGGCACCAGCCCCTGTTGCACGGCGATCTGGTACGCCGCGAGCTGCGCATGCTCCCGCACCGCACCGTCGGTCTCCGGGTCGGTCTTGCCCGTCTTGAGGTCGACGACCACGGTCGTGCCCTCGGCGTCGCCGGTCATGCGCTCCCATCCCCGTCCTCGCGCGTGCGGGTGGTCACCCGCACCGGTGGGATACGACTCCACCCGATCGATGTACCCGTGCACGATCGCCCGGTGTGCCCGCTCCTCGTCGACCGGATGCACGGTCGGCTCCTCCGCGCCCTCCCGGGCATCGACCGCGAACCGGAACTCGACCTCGCTGCCGAGCACCCGGCCTCCGTCGCGCGCGACATCGCCGAGATACGTGTGCAGCCGGTCGACGAAGAGGTCGGCACGACGACGCTCCTTGCGTCCGATCCACTCGGTCTCGAAGTCGAGTTCCGGCCAGTGCTCGGCGACGATCGCCCGCATGCGCTCGAGGTCGCCGTCGGGCACGCGCTCCATGGCCTCGTGCACGATCGTGCCGATTCCCGCCGTCGGGGGCATGACGGTGTCGCCGCCGAGGGCCGAGACCACCCAGTTCAGGCCGCACTCCTCGAACGACTCGACCGCCGACGGCGACACGCGGGCACCCGAGGTCGCGAGGTCGCGCAGCGGAGCCCGCGTGGATGCCGGCCGCACGCCGTACCACTCGGCCGGGTCGGCTCCCGGCACGCCCTCCCGCGCCAGCACCGCCAATTGCGCTGCGGCTTCGCGCCGCAGCGGCTCGGCCGTCACCGTGGTGAGCGTGCGCCGGTGGCGCGCGACCAGGCCCCGCAGGGTGAGCGGGTGCTCCGCGGACGCATGCCTTTCCGGGGGCTCCGGGGGCGGAAGGAAGCCGAAGAACGGGCTGGGGGTGAGGTCGTCGTCGTCGACCGCCGTGATCAGCAGTCGGCCGCGGGCGCGCG
>NZ_SSDM01000052.1:0-3155 GCF_004794375.1 Microbacterium sp. K35
ATCGCGGCCGCGGGCGAGCGCGGCGGCGATGGCCCCCTCGGCGGTGGCGTCGGTGTCGGCGGCGGCGGAGACGTTCTCGGCGCCGACGGCCTCGATGATCTCGGTGCGCTGGATGCGCGTCTCCCGCGGGGCCTTCACGCCGATCCGCACGCTGTCGCCCTTGATGTCGAGCAGCGTGACCTCGATCTCGCCGTCGATGCGCACGCTCTCACCGATCCGCCTCGTCAACACCAGCATTCGATCAGCCTACTGGTGCGACGGGGGCGGGCCCCAGCGACGCGGTCGAGGCGTCGCGCACCACGCCGATGGTCTCGATCGTCAGCGGCGCCGCGGTGGCCTCGCTGTACGACAGCACCGGCAGGCCGTCGGTCTGCGCCGACACCAGCCGTCGCACGGCCGGCCGCAGCGACGGCGCGCACACCAGCACCGGCTCCGGCCCGTCCGCCTGCGCGGCGACCGCCTGCTTGACCGAGGCGATCACGGCCTCCATGCGCTGCGGCTCGAACACGATCTGGGTGCCGTCGTCGCCCGGCCGCAGGCTCTCCAGCATCGCCTGCTCCAGCAGCGGGTTGATCATGACCACCCGCAGCACGCCGTTCTCCGCGAAGCGCGCGGCGATCGCCGGGCCGAGCGCGGCCCTGGCGGCCTCGATCAGCCCCTCCGGGTCGGTCGAGGTCTTGGCGCGCAGGGCCAGCGCCTCGTAGATGCGGCCGAGGTCGTTGATCGGCACGCGCTCCGCGAGCAGCCCCTGCAGCACGCGCTGGACCTCGGCGAGCGAGAGCTGCGCGGGCGTGAGCTCCTCCACCGCCGACGGCGACACCTGCTTGAGCGCGTCGGTGAGCTGGCGCACGTCCTCCCGCGACAGCAGCCGCGCGGCGTGCGTCTGGATCACGCTCGACAGGTGCGTGACGATCACGCTGGCCCGGTCGATCACGGTCGCCCCGGCGAACTCGGCGCTGTGCCGCATCTCCATCGGGATCCACTTGCCCTCCAGCCCGAACACGGGGTCGAGGGCTGCGGCGCCGGGCAGCGACTCGAGTCCCGAGCCGAGCGCGAGCACCGATCCGCCCGGCGCGGTGCCGCGCCCGGTCTCCACCCCGGCGATGCGGATCACGTACGTGGCCTGCGGCAGCTCGATGCTGTCGCGCGTGCGGACGGGCGGGGTGACCAGGCCGAGGTCGAGCGCAATGCGCCGCCGCAGCGCCTTCACGCGCGCGAGCAGGTCGTCGGGGCCGCCGGTGACCAGGTCGACGATGTCGGGCGAGAGGAGGATCTCGAGCGGGTGCACGCGCATGCGTTCGATCAGCTCCTCCGGCTGCTCCGCAGGCGGCGTCACCGGTGCCTTCGCGGCTTCGGCCGCCTCCCGCTTCCTGGTGGCGGTGATGCGCTGGGCGACCAGGAGCAGCAGCGCCCCGATCGCGACGAACGGCAGCATCGGCATGTGCGGGATGAGCGACATGATGATGGCCGCGCACCCGGCGATCAGCAGCGCGTTGCGGGACTGCCCGAGCTGGGCCGATGCGGCCGTGCCCATCTCGGTCTCGGCGGTCGAACGGGTCACGATCATGCCGGTCGACACGGCCATGAGCAGAGCGGGGATCTGGGTGACCAGGCCGTCGCCGATCGTCAGGAGGCTGTACGTGCTCACGGCCTGGTCGATCGACATGCCGTGCTGCACGAGCCCGATCGCGATGCCGCCGACGATGTTGATGATGATGATGACGAGCCCGGCGATCGCGTCGCCCTTCACGAACTTCGAGGCACCGTCCATGGCGCCGTAGAAGTCGGCCTCCGCGGCCACCTCGGCGCGGCGCTGCCTGGCCTCCGTGTCGGTGATGAGTCCCGCGTTGAGATCGGCGTCGATGGCCATCTGCTTGCCGGGCATCGCGTCGAGCGTGAACCGGGCGCCGACCTCGGCCACGCGCTCGGCACCCTTCGTGACGACGACGAACTGGATGACCACGAGGATGAGGAACACGACCGCGCCGATGATGAGCGAGCCGCCGACCGCGATGGCCCCGAACGCCTCGATGACCTGCCCCGCGTACGCCTCGCCCAGCACGAGCCGGGTGGACGCGACGTTCAGGCCGAGACGGAACAGCGTCGCCACCAGCAGCAGCGAGGGGAACACCGAGAAGTCGAGCGGCTTCTTCACGAACATCGACGTCAGCAGGATCACCAGCGCGAACATGATGTTGAGGATGATGAGCACGTCGAGCAGGAACGGCGGCACCGGGACGACGAGCAGCATGATGATGCCGACCACCCCGATCGGCACCATCAGCGTGGTGAGCATCTTCTTCATGCGGTCCTCCGGTAGGGGAGCGAGTGGATGCCGCGGGCGGCGCCGCGACGCCGCAGGGCGTCGACGAACACGAGCACGCGCGCCACGGCGTTGTACAGGTCTTCGGGGATCTCGTGGCCCAGCTCGCACGCGGCGTGCAGGGATCGCGCGAGGGTGATGTCGCGCACGAGGGGCACCCCGGCCTCGAGCGCCTTCTCGCGGATGCGCTCGGCGATCACCCCGCTGCCCTTCGCGACCACGCGGGGGGCGGAGGTGCCGGCCTCGTAGCTCAGCGCGATCGCGATGTGGGTGGGGTTGACCACCACGACGTCGGAGTTCGCGACCGCCGCGATCATCCGGTTGCGGCTCACGGCGAGCTGGCGCGACCGGCGCTGCTGGCGGATCAGCGGGTCGCCCTCGGAGTTCTTGTTCTCGTCGCGCACTTCCTTCTTGGTCATGCGCGTGTGCTTGCGGTTGCGGCGCATCACCACGAACAGGTCGATCGCGGCGAGGACCAGGCCCACGCCGATCGCGGTCTGCAGGAGGGCGGCGGTGCCCTCGGCCGCGGTGCCCAGCAGACGGGAGATCGAGTGCGCGCCGCTCGCGGTCAGCACCGGCATGAGCCCGGCGATCACGAACCACAGTGCGAGCGCGATCGCTGCCGTCTTGAGCAGCGCCTTCGCGCCCTCCCAGAGCGCCTGCAGGCCGAACACCCGCCGCATGCCCGAGACGAGGTTGAACTGCTCGTAGCGTCCGGTGAGCTTGCGCAGGTGCACGCCGCCCTGCACCACCGCGCCGAGCAGGGTGACGACCGCGACGGCGGCCAGCAGCGCGCCGAGCGTGGGCAGGACCGACGCGAGCCCGCGGCCCA
>NZ_SSDM01000053.1:0-1964 GCF_004794375.1 Microbacterium sp. K35
CGGCAACGGCGGCGGGGGAGGGTCGGCCGGTTCGGGCGGCTGGGTGCGGCCGCACGGCGGGGCCCGCAGCTCCAGCTACGGACCCCGCACGTCGATCTGCGGCCCTCGGGGCTGCTCGTCGAGCTTCCACTACGGCGCCGACCTGGCGAACGGCTGCGGTGCCGCGATCTACGCCGCGAACTCCGGCACCGTGGACTACGCCGGATCGAACGGCAACTACGGCAACTACGTGCGCATCCAGCACGGCGGCGGCGTGAGCACGGGCTACGCGCACATCAAGAACGGCGGCATCATCGTGCGCCGCGGCCAGTGGGTGAACGCGGGGCAGGTCATCGCGTACGCCGGCGACACCGGCCGTTCGTTCGGCTGCCACCTGCACTTCGAGGTGTACATCAACGGCGGGTACACGAACCCCGTCCGCTTCATGGAGGACCGCGGCGTCTACGTCTGACCCGGCGGAGGCGCAGCGGTCGACCCGGTGGGTGAGCCGTGTGCGCAGCCCGCCTGCCGCTCGGCTCAGCTCGACGGATACGACGGCGGAGTAGCGGCCGCGGTACTGAGGTTTATGGGTGCTAAACCTCAGCAACGATCGCGTTACTGAGCTTTACGGATGCTAAACCTCAGTAACGAGTGCGATAATGAGGGTTATGAGCGAATCTGCCTCCGCCCCCACCGCGTGGCCGCCGCACGGCAGCGAGACGTTGACGTGGCGCCAGCAGGTTCGCGGCGGCACCCGAGCGGATCGGATGCTGACCTCGGTCGAGGCGTCCATCCCGCCGCTGATCGCTGAGCTCGAATTCCGCACGGCCACTTCGACGGCGGTCGAATCCGAGGCCGCTCTGCTGGCTGTGGTCCTCGCCGATGCCGACGCCGAGGGGCACTCGGCGGCGATGAGTCGATTCATGATCCGTACCGAGTCGGTTGCATCGTCGAAGATCGAACGGATCACGGCAAGCGCGACGGACTACGCCAAGGCGCTCGTCGGCAACCGCTCGAACACGTCCGCCACGAGCATGGTCGCGGCGAGCACCGCGTTGCACACCCTGGTGGAGGTCGTCGGTGAACGCGGGGCGTTCTCCCTTGACGACCTCCTCACCGCGCATACGGCGCTGATGGAGGACGACCCGCTCGAAGCGAGCTTCGCCGGGCGGCTCCGCGACATGCAGAACTGGATCGGGGGGAGCGATCACTCGCCGCGTGACGCGCTGTATGTACCGCCCGCGCCCGAGCGGGTCCCCGCGTTGATGGAGGATCTCATCCGCTTCCTCAATCGCGACGACATCCCGGTGATGGTGCAGGCGGCGATCGGGCACGCGCAGTTCGAGTCCATCCACGCCTTCACGGACGGCAACGGCCGGATCGGTCGTGCTCTGGTCTCGGCGGTGTTCCGTCGACGGGGCGTCACCCGCAACGCCGTCGTGCCCCTGGCCAGCGGACTCCTGGCGCGACGGGACGCCTACTTCGAAGCCCTCGGGACTTACCGGAAGGGCGATCCCACTCCGCTCATCGTGCTCTTCGCGCGGTCAGCCCGTGCCGCGGCCGTCTGCTCGCGGGAGTCCATCGCGCGGATGACCGCACTTCCGGCGGAGTGGGAGGCGGAGCTGCGCCCTCGTGCGGGATCCGCCGTCGCGGTTCTGATCGCGGCGTTCTATGATCACCCGGTCATGGCGGCCGGCGAGATCGAGCAGCGCGCGGGTGCCTCCGAGACGCAGACGTACAAGGCCATCACCCAGCTCGAGCAGGCGGGGTTCATCCAGGAGATCACCGGCCGCAAGCGAGACCGCGTCTGGGTGGCCGCCGAGCTCCTGGCCGAGCTCGACGACCTGGATCGTCGGATCCAGCGGGCAATGCGGGGGTGACCCAGTAACGCGCCCCGCGTCAGCCCACGCTGACCGGGCGCGAGCCGAGCTGGAGCACGGTCGGCGCGCCGCAGCAGCCGCCTCCGGCCTCGGCGTCGAACCCGC
>NZ_SSDM01000054.1:0-10287 GCF_004794375.1 Microbacterium sp. K35
AGCCGGGGCAGCCGGGGGTGCGGGAGCGGGAGCGGGGGTACCGGCGCCCGGGGTGATGCGCTCCCCGTAGCGCGGCGGCTCGTCCAGGTTCACGGGTGGGCGCACCGGAGCGACCCGCGTGGCACCGAGCACCTGGCGGGCCTTGGCCAGCGACGCCGCCTGCACCGTGACCTCGTAGTGATCGGCGGCGAACTGCGTGACGCTCGCGAAGTCGCGGCGCCGGCGGACGATCGCGTACGTCACGAGGCTCAGCAGCATGCCGACCGCGACACCGATGAAGACGAATCCCACGAACAGCTGGATGGGGACCTCGGGGTTGCCGAGCACCAGGATGGCCGACAGGAAGAGCCCGATCAGCACGCCGTTGATCGCGCCCGATCGGGCAGCGGCGGCATAGCCGAGGCGCCCCGTCACCCGCTCGACCGTGCGGACGCTCTGCCCGACGATCGCGATGTCCCGCGCCGGCACCTCTCCGGCGATCAGCTTCGACACCGTCTTCTGCGCGCTCTCGTAGTCGCGCATCGAGGCGACGATCTCGCCGGTGTCCGTGCCGTTCGCTGGGCGATTAAGCATGCTCATCAAGCCATTCTTCCATGCCGTGCTCACGGCCGCCGCGGATGGCGTGCGGCCGCCGCGGGCCAGACCCCCGGGATACGCTGGACGAGTGAGCACACAACGGGTCTTCGCCGCGCGCCTCGCAGGGTGCGCCGTCTTCGATCCCGTCGGCGACCGGCTCGGCAAGGTCCGGGATGTCGTCGTCGTGTATCGAAGTACCGCGGCCCCTCGTGTGATCGGCCTCGTGGTCGAGATCCCCGGCCGCCGCCACGTGTTCCTCTCGATCGGGCGGGTCACCTCGATCCGGTCGGGGCAGGTCATCACCACGGGCCTCATCAACGTGCGCCGCTTCTCACCGCGAGCCGGTGAGGTGCGGGTGCTCGCGGAGATGCTCGGGCGCCGCGTGAGCCTCATCGACGGCAGCGGCACCGCCGTCATCGAAGACGTGGCGATCGAGCCGAACCGTCTGGGCGAATGGGCCATCAGCCAGCTCTTCCTGCGGCGACCGAAGACCGGGGCCTCCCCCTTCGCCAAGGGGCCGACGACGTTCGCCGCCTGGAACGAGGTCGCCGAGGAGCGGGCGCCGGGCGAGGCGCAGTCCGCCGAGCAGCTCGTCGCGTCGTACTCCGAACTGCACGCCGCCGACCTCGCCAACACCCTCCTCGACCTGCCGCAGCAGCGCATGATCGAGGTCGCCGAAGAGCTCTCCGACGACCGTCTCGCCGACGCCCTGGAGGAGATGCCGGAGGACGAGCAGGTGCACATCCTCGACCGGCTCGGCGACGAGCGCGCCGCGGACATCCTCGACCAGATGGAGCCGGACGACGCCGCCGACCTGCTCGCACAGCTGCCGCCCAACCGCCTGGAGCAGCTGCTCGAGCTGATGGAGCCGGAAGAGGCAGAGGACGTCCGGATGCTGCTCCGCTACGGCCCCGACACGGCGGGCGGTCTGATGACGCCGGAGCCGATCATCCTCTCCGCCGACGCGACCGTGGCCGAGGCCCTGGCGCTCATCCGCCGTCACGAGCTGCACCCCGCCCTCGCCGCCGCGGTGTTCGTCACGCTGCCCCCGTTCGAGACCCCGACCGGACGCCTGCTGGGCCTCGTGCACTTCCAGCGGATGCTGCGCTACCCGCCGCACGAGCGCCTCGGCGCCATCCTCGACGACAGCCTCGAACCCGTCCCGGTCACGGCCTCCGCGGCCGAGGTCGCCCGCATGCTCGCCAGCTACGACCTGGTGTCGCTCCCCGTGGTCGACGCTGCCCACCGCCTCGTCGGCGCCATCAGCATCGACGACGTGCTGGACTACCTGCTGCCCGACGACTGGCGCACGCACGACAGCGACGACGCGTCGCCCACGACGGGGGCGCGCTGATGGCGAGGATGAGCCGGTCGACGCCGCGCCTGGACGCACCGGGGCGGGGAACCACGCGCCCCCGCACCACCTCCCGCGACCGCTTCGGACGGTTCACGGAGTGGGTGGCCCGGGCCATGGGCACGCCCGCCTTCCTCGTGATCCTCAGCCTGTTCTGCATCCTCTGGATCGGGTGGAACACGCTCATGCCGCACCACCTGCGCTTCGACGATGCGGCCCTGGGGTTCACGGCGCTCACGCTCATGCTGTCACTGCAGGCCTCGTACGCCGCCCCGCTGATCCTGCTCGCGCAGAACCGGCAGGACGACCGCGACCGCGTGCAGATCGAGCAGGACCGCCAGCGGGCCGAGCGCAACCTCGCCGACACGGAGTACCTGGCGCGGGAGATCGTGGCGCTGCGCATGGCGCTCGAGGAGCGCAATTCGCAGGCGGTCACCCGAGACGTGCTGCGCCAGGAGCTGAAGGCGCTGCTGGCCGAGCTGAACGACGCCGAGGACGAGCCGGCGGGCGGCGCGACCCCATGACCGCGGCCGACAGCGTCCGCAGCGCCGTCTCCGCCGTCACGGACCCGGAGCTGCGACGCCCCATCGGTGAGCTCGACATGGTGCGGGACATCGAGGTCGACGGCACCGTCGCGCACGTCGGGATCGCGTTGACCATCGTCGGGTGCCCCGCCGCTGACCGCATCGAGCGGGATGTCCGCGCCGCGGCCGCCGCGGTGCCCGGCATCGAGACCGTCGAGGTGGACGTGGGGGTCATGACCCCCGCCGAGCGGAAGGCGCTGACCGAGAAGCTGCGCGCCGGTCGCCCGCCGCGCCACATGCCGTTCGGACCCGAGTCGCTCACGCGCGTGATCCTCGTGTCCAGCGGGAAGGGCGGCGTCGGCAAGTCCACCGTCACCGCGAACCTCGCGGTCGCTCTCGCCCAGCGCGGGCTCGCGGTCGGCCTCGTCGACGCCGACGTGCACGGGTTCTCGATCCCCGGTCTGCTCGGCATCCCCGCCGGCACGCAGCCCACGCGCATCGACGACCTCATGCTGCCCCCGGTCGCGCACGGCGTGAAGGCGATCTCGATCGGGATGTTCCTGCGCGACGGCGAGTCGGTCGTCGCGTGGCGCGGGCCCATGCTGCATCGGACCGTGTCGCAGTTCCTCACCGACGTCTTCTTCGGCGACCTCGACGTGCTGCTGATCGACATGCCGCCCGGCACGGGAGACATCGCGATCTCGATCGGTCAGCTGCTCCCCCACGCGGAGGTCCTCGTGGTGACGACGCCGCAGGCGGCCGCATCGGAGGTGGCGATCCGCAGCGGACTGGTGGCGCGGCAGACCGGACAGCGGGTGATCGGCGTGGTCGAGAACATGGCGGCGTACACGCTCCCGGACGGCACCGTGGTCGACCTGTTCGGCGCGGGCGGCGGGGCGGCGGTCGCCGAGGCCCTGTCGGAACCCGGCTCCCCGGTGCCGCTGTTGGCATCGATCCCGCTCAGCCCCGCGCTGCGGCGGGGCGGCGACGTCGGCGACCCCGTCGTGATCGCCGAGCCGGACGACGCGGCGGCGACCGCCATCCGCACTCTGGCCGCACAGCTCGGACGACAGGGACGCGGCCTCGCCGGTCGACCGCTGCCGATGTCGATCTCCTGACCCGTGGAGGATGCCCGGATGCCGCACCGCTCCGTGACCGTGGACGAGAGACTGCTCCGTCACATGGCGAGGGACGCCGCGATCTACACCCTCACGCGCCCGGTCGCCATCGTCATGTGGCTGGCGCTGGCCGCCGCCCTGATCATCGGCGTGCTCAACCTCACCGCGACCGCGCGCGCCGGGCAGGAGACGTCCGCCATCGTGGCCTTCACTCCGGCGGTCGCGGTCGCCCTCGGCCTCTATGCGGTGCTGCTGTCGGTGTCCAGCGCGCGCCGTGCGGTGCGGGCCGCCATGCCCGTGGAGAGCGTGGTGTGGGTGGCGCTGGAGGACGACCGGCTGCAGCTGGGCAGCGACCGGCGGCGCTCCGAGATCCCCTACTCCGAGTTCCAGCACGTCCGCGTCGGGCGCGACGCCGTGCTGCTCAAGGTGCGCGATGCCGCGGTCGCGACCGCGATCCCCCGCGTGCTGCTGAGCGACGACGACATCGCGCGACTGCGATCCCGCGTCTCCTGAACCGTCGGGTCAGGTGGCCTCGGAGTCGAACGGCGGACGGTTCTGCGCGTCGAACACCGGCGGCGCGGTGCGCGGGGCCGCCGGTTCCGCGATGGTGGCGGCGACCGCGGCCGGGGTCGTCGGCTGGGGCTCCTCGAACAGGGCGTCGCGGATGATGCGCCGGGGGTCGTACTGCCGCGGGTCGAGCTTGCGCCAGTCGACGTCGTCGAGCTCCGGGCCCATCTCCTCCCGCATCCGCGACTTGGTGTCGCGCAGGTACTCGCCGGCCTTGCGGACGAGTCGCGCGAAGCTCTCGGCCGCACGGGGAAGACGTTCGGGTCCGATGATCAGCACCGCGATGAGGCCGATCAGCAGCAGCTTCTCGAAGGTCAGACCGAACGTCATGTGACCAGGCTACCGCCGCGCCTGCGGAGTCTGCGCGCAGACAGCCCATACCCTGGAGGCATCACCCACGCAGGCAGGGAGAGTCAGGCCATGAGCGAGCACGACGCCAACGCGCGCTTCCTTCGAGAATCCATCGTCGAACCGGATTCCCTCGCGAGGGCGCGCGCGCACGCGGTCGAGCTCGGTGCCGCCCCCGTGAGCGCCGCGGTCGGTTCGCAGATCGCCGTGCTCGCCGCCGCTGCGGGGGCGCGGTCGATCGTCGAGATCGGCACCGGTGCCGGCGTGTCCGGCCTCTGGCTGCTGCGCGGCGCCCCGCAGGCCGTCCTGACCACGATCGACAACGAGCCGGAGCATCTCGCTGCGGCACGCCAGGCGTTCGCCGACGCCCGCGTCCCGTCCACCCGCGCCCGCCTCATCACGGGTCGCGCGAGCGACGTGCTGCCGCGCATGAACGAGTCCTCGTACGACATCGTGCTGGTCGACGCCGACCCGGAGAACGTGATCGAGTACGTCGAGCACGGTTTGCGGCTCGCACGGGTCGGCGGGCTCGTGCTCGTGCCGCGCATCCTCGCCGGCGGTCGCGTGGCCGACCCCGTGCAGCGCGACGACGTGACCTCCGCCTACCGCTCGCTGGTGCAGGCGACCCAGGAGTCCTCCGCGGTGCTGGCCACGGTGTCGCCGGCCGGTGAGGGACTGCTGCAGCTGGTGCGCCTCGACGACCAGGACTGACCGCGGGCACGGGGCCGGAACAGCGAAAGAGGGCGATGGATCCGCGGATCCATCGCCCTCCTGGTTCCGCACGAGCGGACCCGGTTCGATCAGGCCGGCGTCACGACGGCACCCAGCACGTCGTGGAGCTCCTTCGCTTCGGCGTCGTTCACGGAGACGACCAGGCGGCCGCCACCCTCGAGCGGAACGCGCACGATGATGAGTCGTCCTTCTTTCACGGCCTCCATCGGTCCGTCTCCGGTCCTCGGCTTCATCGCTGCCATCGTGGCTCCCTTTCCTCCGGTGGTATGGAACGAGTTTATCGGGTGACACCGCGCCGTGGACGTCACGCCGACACAATCCCGTTCTCCCGCGCGATCAGGGAACCTGCCAGAACGTGCTGCCGAGCGCATACACGTGGTAGATCCACACCCACTGACCGAGCAGGCACAGCACCAGCACGCCGAGGCGCCAGGCGCGCGACCGGGGCACCGCGACCGCGCCCCACGCCGGGCTGAGCGGCAGCAGCAACCGGAACGTACTCGACTGCGGGAAGAACACCGCCAGCAGGTACAGCAGGTAGCTCGCACTCCACAGGCGCAGGTCCGCACCCAGTGCCCGCACCGGGCGGGCGAACAGCAGCGCGAGGGCCGCGGCCACCACGAGCAGCACGAGCGCGACGGGTCCCCCCGCGGCGGGAAGCCCCCACAGCGAGAACCAGAACTGGGACGCCTGCACCCACCCCTCGAACGGCACGAAGCCGTCGACGCCGCCCACGATCCAGTGCCGGCGCCAGGCGAGCTCGGTCGCGAGATACGCCCCGGGGTCGCCCGTGACGACGGCGGCGATCACCTGCCACGCGAAGCCGGTCGCGACGGCGAGCGCGCCGACCGCCACGATGTGCACCACCTCGCGCAGCGCGAGCGGATCGTCGCGGCGGTGGATCCAGCGGAGGATGCCGTGGAGGCCGAGGTACAGCGCGAACGCCAGAACCCCGGGTCGCGTGAAGCCCATCACCGGGATCAGCAGGTACAGCCACGCGTACTGCCGGCGGATCGTCGCGTCCAGGGCGAGGAACAGCAGCAGCAGGAACAGCGTCTCCGCATAGCCCACCTGGAACATCGCGGCCAGCGGCCCTGCGGCGAAGAACACGACCGCCCAGAGCGCGGCCCCGCTGCCGATGCGATCGCGCAGCAGGCGGTGCAGCGCCAGGCAGGCCAGGTAGCCGGCGACGAGGGCGAGCACGAACGCTCCCGCTCCCCACGAGCCGAGCACGAAACCGAGCGCCTTCGCGGCGTATGCGAACACCGGCATGAACGCCCACGCGTTCTCGGCGACCTCGCCGGCGTCGGTCAGCGGCAGCTCGCTCGGATACCCGTGGACGGCCACCTGCCAGTACCACTGGGCGTCCCAGCCGAGCACGAAGTCGATCAGGCCCGCGTCACCGCCGAAGCGCGAGAAGACGGTGGACAGCGACGCCGCCGCGATCAGGAACCCCGTCGTCACGACGCGCGCGCCGAGATAGATCAGGCCGATGCGCAGCGGAAGGGGAAGCCGGGCCCAGCGACGTGCCGTGCTCAGTGCGAGGTGAGCCATGCCCGCAGGCCCTGCTCGACCGCCGCGATCTGCGCGAGCGGCACCCGCTCCTCGTCGTGGTGGGCGAGGTGCGGGTCACCGGGGCCGTAGTTCACGGCGGGGATGCCCAGCGCCGAGAAGCGCGCCACGTCGGTCCAGCCGTACTTCGGTCGCGGCTCGGCGCCGACCGCCGCCACGAAGTCCCGCGCGATGTCGGCGTCCAGCCCGGGGCGTGCCCCCTCGGCCGCATCCGTGATCTCCACGTCGAACCCCGCGAGCACCGCGCGCACGTGGGCCTCGGCGTCGGCGGCCGACTTGCTGGGCGCGAAGCGGTAGTTGACCTCGACCTCGCACGCGTCGGGGATGACGTTGCCTGCCACCCCGCCGGCGATGCGGACGGCGCTGAGGCTCTCGCGGTACAGCAGCCCCTCGACCGGGACCTCCCGAGCGCGGTACTCGGCCAGACGGGTGAGGATGGGCGCGGCACGATGGATGGCGTTCTCGCCGATCCACGCCCGGGCACTGTGGGCGCGGACACCCGAGGTACGCACGATCGCCCGCAGCGTGCCGTTGCAGCCGCCCTCGACCTCGCCGTTCGACGGTTCGCCCAGGATCGCGAAGTCCGCCTGGAGCAGGTCGGGACGTGCCGCCGCCAGCAGCGCGAGCCCGTTCTTGGTCGCCTCGACCTCTTCGTTGTCGTACCACATCCACGTGATGTCGACCGCGGGGTCGGTCAGCTCGGCCGCGAGCTTCAGCTGCACCGCGGTGCCCGCCTTCATGTCGACCGTGCCGCGCCCCCACAGGTAGGGCTCGCCGTCGACCTCGATGTCGCGCGTGGGAAGGTTGCCGTTCACGGGCACGGTGTCGATGTGGCCGGCGATCGCCACGCGACGGTCTCGGCCGCGGTCGGTGCGGGCGACGATCGTGTTCCCGTGCCGGATGACCTCGAGGTGCGCGAGGGGGGCGACGGCCTGCTCGATGGCGTCGGCGAGCGTCTTCTCGTCGCCCGAGACGCTCGGGATGTCGCAGATCGCGCGGGTGAGGGCAGCAGAGGACGCGGTCAGATCGAGCACCATGCCCTCAGCCTACCGACCGTCGTCATGCGGGCGGATGCCCGGGTCGGCCCGCGATACCGTGGAGGTATGAGCGACGCGAGAACTGTGTGGGGCATCGGACTGACCACGACGGCCGGCGACGGCACCGTCCTGGACGCCTGGTTCCCCGAGGTGCGCACCGTCGCCCCCTCGACCGAGGACGCCGCGGCCGCGGTCGACGCCCTGGTCCCGCTCGCCGGGCCGGACGAGCGCCGCAACGTGACGGTCGAGGTCGTCCAGCTCCAGGTCGACCTCGACGCCGCCCCCGCCTCCACCGCGGACGCATACCTGCGGCTGCACGCGCTGTCGCACCTGGTCGCACGCCCGAACGAGCTGAACCTGGACGGCATCTTCGCCCACCTGCCGAACGTGGCCTGGACGAACGCCGGACCTGTCCTGCCGTCCGACGCGGCCCGTCTGCGCCCGCAGCTCCAGCGGGCGGGCATCCAGGTGCAGGGGCTCGACAAGTTCCCGCGCCTGACCGACTACGTCCAGCCCGCCGGTGTCCGCATCGCCGACGCGTCCCGCGTGCGCCTCGGCGCCCACCTCTCCCCCGGCACCACCGTGATGCACGAGGGCTTCGTGAACTTCAACGCCGGTACGCTCGGCGCCTCCATGGTCGAGGGCCGCATCTCGCAGGGTGTCGTCGTGGGCGACGGCAGCGACATCGGTGGCGGCGCCTCCATCATGGGCACGCTCTCCGGCGGCGGCACGCACCGTGTCTCGATCGGGTCGCGCACGCTCCTGGGCGCCAACGCGGGGATCGGCATCTCGCTGGGTGACGACTGCGTGGTCGAGGCCGGGCTCTACGTCACGGCTGGCACCAAGATCGTGCTGGCCGACGGCCCGGTCACTCCGGACGGCGGCCGTCCGACCGTGAAGGGCGCGGAGCTGTCCGGCCGCGACGGCCTCCTGTTCCGCCGCAACTCCCTCACCGGTGCAGTCGAGGCGGTCCAGCGCGCCGGCGTCGGGGTCACGCTGAACGACGCGCTGCACGCCTGACACCGGCCATGCGGCCTCCGGCATGCCGCCACTGGTAGACTGACACCGCTGCTCGCGCCGCCGGCCGGTCAGCATCGTCGTCGTCTAGGGGTCTCCGAGGACCGAAGCGAGCGCCTGGCGCTCCCATCACCAGCCCGAACTGGCCATACGTACGGCGAACGGACGCGCGATCCGCCGCGTCCTCGCCCACCTCACCCCACTACCGCGCCCCTGTCGGGCGCTGACGGAGTTTTCTGCATGCCTTCCTTCCTCGATCTCGGCGTTCCCGCCGAGCTCGCCGCCGTTCTCGCCGCCTCCGGCAAGACCGAGGCGTTCGCGATCCAGCGCGACACCCTTCCCGATTCGCTCGCCGGCCGTGACCTCCTCGGTCGCGGACGCACCGGCAGCGGCAAGACCATCGCCTTCGCCCTTCCGCTCGTGGCGCGGCTCGCGGCCTCGGGCACCAAGCGCCGCGCCGGGCTCCCCCGCGGCCTGGTGCTCGCGCCGACCCGAGAGCTCGCGACGCAGATCGCCGCCACCGTCGCCCCGCTCGCCGAGGCCGTCGGGCTCCGCGTCACCACCGTGTTCGGCGGTGTCAGCCAGCGTCCGCAGGAGAAGGCGCTGCAGGGCGGCGTCGACATCGTGGTGGCCTGCCCCGGTCGCCTCGAAGACCTCATGAAGCAGCAGGTCGTGCGTCTGAGCGCGATCGAGGTCGCGGTGCTCGACGAGGCCGACCACATGGCCGACCTCGGCTTCCTCCCCGGCGTCACCCGCATCCTGGCGGCGACGCCCGCCGACGGTCAGCGCCTGCTGTTCAGCGCGACCCTCGACCGCGGCATCGACACCCTCGCCCGCCGGTTCCTCTCGAACCCGGTCAGCCACGAGGTCGATGAGGCGAGCGTGCCCGTGGGCGAGATGACGCACCGCGTGCTGGTGGTCGACTCCACCGAGAACAAGACCGTGCTCGTGCGCGACCTGGCGTCCGGCACCGGCCGTCGCATCCTGTTCACGCGCACGAAGCACCAGGCGAAGAAGCTCGCCAAGCAGCTCACGGCCGCCGGCATCCCCGCGGTCGACCTGCACGGCAACCTCTCGCAGAACGCGCGCGAGCGCAACCTCGGCGCGTTCTCGACCGCTCCGGAGGACGGCGGGGTGCGCGTGCTCGTGGCCACGGATGTCGCGGCGCGCGGTGTGCACGTCGACAACGTCGACCTCGTGGTGCACGTCGACCCGCCCGTCGAGCACAAGGCCTATCTGCACCGCTCCGGCCGCACCGCGCGTGCCGGCGCCGCGGGCACGGTTGTCACGGTCGTGCTCCCCGAGCAGCGCCGCGACGTGAAGGACCTGCTGCGCAAGGCCGCGATCTCGGCCCCGCTCGAAGAGCTCACCCCGGCCGCGGTGACCGAGCTGGTGCCGGAGCGCGCGCCGCACGTGCGCCCCGCACCGGTGCAGCAGGCGCC
>NZ_SSDM01000055.1:0-4602 GCF_004794375.1 Microbacterium sp. K35
GACCCGGCCGCGCGCACCTGAGCCGCCCGGTCGGGTCGCCCGGGTCCCGCCCGCCCCGCGGTCAGAAGCCGAGGCACATGACGGCGACGCCCGCGGCCATCGCCCACGACTCCGTGGCGAGCAGACGCCCGGTGCGACCGTGGTGCAGCGGAGGCACGAACCACGCCGCCGCCACGGTCCACAGCACGACCGCGGCGACCCCGATCATCACGAGCGCCGAGAGCACGCCCCCGAGGCCGTGCCCGCCGTGGCCGGTCGGCGTGACGGCGCGCTCGACCGAGGAGACCACGACGGATCCGTCGAACGCGCACACCGCCATCACGAGCGACACCAGCGCCCGGTGACAGCAGGTGGCGGCGGCCGCGGTGCCGCGCACGCCCATGGTGCCGAGCATTGCGGAGACCAGGAGCACCGCGCCGAGCGCGAGCCGCGTCAGGGCGTCGACCCCGGGGATCGCGAGCACGAGCATCCCGGCGGCCATCACCAGCGCCGACTGCCTCCCCTGCCACGGCACCGCCCGCCACGCCGCCACGCACGCGACGGCGGAGACGAGCGCGGCCGCGGCCATCAGCCACGGTGCTGCGGGGACGAGGGGTTCCACGGTCGCAGTATATTGATCGAGCGCTCAATATCGCTAGACCCGACCGTCTACGAGAGGATGGGCACGTGCCCCGCATCGTCGACCACGATGAGCGCCGCCGGCAGATCGCCGAGGCGCTGCTCGCCGTCGCCGCCCGCGACGGCCACGAGAGCGTGTCCTCCCGCGCGGTCGCGAAGGAGCTCGGGGTGGCCACCGGTTCGCTGTGGCACTACTTCGACGGGTTCGACGACGTCGTCCGCGCGGCCGCCGCCGAGGTCACCCGCCGCACCGACCAGCGCATCGCCGAGGCCACCGCGGGGCTGCGCGGCCTCGCGCGCCTCGACGCCCTGATGCGCGAGGTGCTGCCGGTCGACGAGCGCACCCGCACCGAGGCGCACGTCGTGGTGGGGTTCTGGGGGCGCCTGGCCACGCTCGCCCCCGCACCCGACGCGGCCTCCCCGACCCTCGCGACCTGGCAGGACAGCATCTGCGAGGCCCTGCAGGAGGCGGTCGACGACGGAGAGCTGCGGCCGCAAACGCCCACCGCGGCGGTCATGGCACTGCTGCGCTCCATCACGTACGGCCAGCAGATCGTCGAGGTGACCGAGCCGCAGCCCGCCGCGGCCCACCTCGCAGTGCTCGACGGCATCCTCGCCCCCTGGCGCGCCTGACCCGCGAGCCGGCGCTTGTGCACCCGCGTCCGCGCGGCCTATCATCGTGCCATCCCGTTTCTTGAGCGTTCGCTCGAAAATAGTGAGGTCGACGATGTCCCACCACGCCCCGCAGCCCGTCTCCGTCGAGAAGATCGCGGTTCCGCACCCGCTCGACCCGCTCACCGGTGCCGAGATCGCCGCCGCCCGCGCGGTGCTGGAGGCGGCCGGACTGATGACCGAGACCACCCGCGTGCCGATGCTGCTGCCCGACGAGGCCACCAAGGAGGAGCTCGCGGCGTGGAGCCCCGGCTCCCCCATCGATCGCCGCGCCGACGTGACGCTGCTCGACACCGCCACGGGCGTCGCCACCGAGGTGATCGTGTCGATCACGCGCGGGGAGATCGTGCGCAGCGAGCGCGTGCCCAACGACGCCCCGCCGTACGGTCAGCCGCAGTACCTGTTCGAGGAGTACGAGCGGGCCGAGTCCATCGCGAAGGCGTCGCCCGAGTGGCGGGCCGCCATGGAGCGACGGGGCCTCGCGGAGCACATCGACCTCGCGTTCTGCTCCCCCCTCGCCCCCGGCTACACGGGTCGCGCCGACGAGGTGGGCCGCCGCGTCATCCGCTCGCTCACCTTCCTCAAGTACGACGAGAACGACTCGCCGTGGGCACACCCGGTCGAGGGTCTGATCGTGCACATCGACCTCACCGCGAACAGCGTGATCCGCGTGGAGGACGAGGGGGATGTGCCGGTGCCCGCCGGTCACGGCAACTACTACCCCGAGGTGCAGGGCGAGGCGCGCACGACGCTCATGCCCATCGAGATCACCCAGCCGCAGGGCACGAGCTTCCACGTGTCCGGCTCGCTCGTCGAGTGGGAGGGCTGGTCGATGCGCGTCGGCTTCAACGCCCGCGAGGGCCTCGTGCTGCACGACGTCTCGTTCCAGGGGCGCTCCGTGCTGCACCGCGCGAGCGTGCCCGAGATGGTGGTGCCCTACGGCGACACGGCCCCCGGGCGATTCTGGATCAGCTACTTCGACGCGGGCGAGTACCTGCTCGGCAAGAACGCCAACCACCTGGAACTGGGGTGCGACTGCCTCGGCGTGATCCGCTACCTCGACGGCTACGTCGCCGACGACCACGGCCACCCGGTGCGCATCCCGGACGTGATCTGCATGCACGAGGAGGACTTCGGGATCCTGTGGAAGCACACCGATCTCGCGGGCCGGTCCGACGTGCGGCGCTCCCGGCGCTTCGTGGTGTCGTACTTCTCCACGATCGGCAACTACGACTACGGCTTCTACTGGAACTTCGGACTGGACGGCTCGATCGAGGTGGTCGCCAAGGCCACGGGCATCGTGTTCGCGGGCGCCGGGGAGCCGGGCGTGCGGCAGAAGCACGCCACCGAGCTCGCGCCAGGGGTGTTCGCCCCCGTGCACCAGCACCTCTTCTGCGCCCGGCTCGACGTGGCGATCGACGGCTCCGACAACCGGCTCGTCGAGGTCGACGCGCAGCGGGTGCCGATGGGACCGGAGAACCCCTTCGGCAACGCGTTCTCCTGGTCGGAGACGGTGCTGGAGACCGAGCACGCCGCACAGCGCGAGGCCGACACCTCGGTCGCCCGGGTGTGGGAGGTGCAGAGCGCCTCGCACACGAACCACGTCGGCCGCCCCACCGCCTACCACCTGGTGCCGGAGCCGACCGCACTGCTGATGGCCGACCCCGCCTCGTCGGTGGCGGCGCGGGCGACGTTCGCGACCAAGCACCTGTGGGCGACGCGCTACGAGCACGGGCAGATCTGGCCGGCCGGCCGCTACCCCAACGCGCACCAGGGCGGCTCCGGCCTCCCCGAGTACAGCGCGGGCGACCGTCGCATCGACGGCGAAGATCTGGTGCTGTGGCACACGTTCGGCCTCACGCACTTCCCGCGCCCGGAGGACTGGCCGATCATGCCCGTCGACTATGCGGGCTTCTGGTTCAAGCCCTACGGCTTCCTCGACCAGAACCCGGCGATGGACGTGCCCGAGTCGTCGCAGGCCCACGGCGGCGCCGCGGCCTCGTTGTGCTGCGGCGGCGGGGCGGACTGCACCTGCGGCCACTGACGAGCCGCGTCCTCCGCCCGCATCAGTAGCGGGCGGGGGTCAGGCGAGGGCGGAGATCGCGTCGCGGAGGATGCCGTCGGCACCGGCGAGCGCGGTCGCGGCGGTCTCGGCGGGAGCAGCCGTGGCGAGCATGAGCAGGGCGAGCTTGACCGAGCCCTGCGCCTGCTGCAGTGCCGAGGCGGCCTCGTCGACGCCGACCCCCGACAGCTGCGACACGGTGCGGATCGACCGCGCGTGCAGCTTCTCGTTGGTGGCGAGCAGGTCGACCATGACGCCGCGGTACGTCTTGCCGAGCTTGATCATGGAGAGCGTGGTGAGCATGTTGACCACGAGCTTCTGCGCCGTGCCCGACTTCAGGCGCGTGGAGCCGGAGATGAACTCGGGCCCGGTCACGACCTCGATCGGGATGTCGGCCACCGCGCCGATCGCCGAGTTCGCGTTCGACGCGATCGCCACGGTCAGCGCGCCGACGCTGCGGGCGTACTCGAGCCCACCGACGACGTACGGCGTGCGACCGGACGCGGAGATGCCGACCACCGTGTCGCGCTCGGTGAGGTCGAGCGCGCGCAGCGAGTCTCCGGCGGCCTCCTCGTCGTCCTCGGCGTTCTCGACGGCGGAGCGGATCGCGGTCTCGCCGCCCGCGATCAGGCCGACCACCATGGAGGGGTCGGTGCCGAAGGTGGGCGGGCATTCGCTGGCGTCGAGCACGCCGATGCGCCCGGCCGTCCCCGCGCCGATGTAGATCAGGCGTCCCCCGCGGCGGAACCGCTCCGTGATGCCGTCGACCGCGGCGGCGATCTCGGCCGTCCGCTCGGCGACGGCCTCGGGCACCCGGCGGTCCTCGGCGTTCATGCGGCGCACGAGCTCGGTCGTCTCGAGCAGGTCGAGGTCGCCGCGCTCGGTCGTCGACGCCTCGGTGTCGAGCGTCTCCAGGACGGAGAGGAGGGCGGCGAGGCGGGAGTCGTCATTCGGCACGGTGCACGAACCTTTCGTGAGGGAGGTCGACGCGGCGGGTCAGCAGCAGCGCGCCGGCCAGGGCATCGCCCCGCGCCGGGACGACACGACGGCCGGCCGCACGCAGGGAGGAGCTCAGGGTGTCGCGGAACCAGGCGTGATCGGCGAGCCCGCCGTGCACGGCCACGTCGGTCGTGACGGCGGAGGCGGCGACCGCGCTGGTGGTGAGAAGGCGCACGGCCTCGGTCGCGATCGCGGCGGCGACGGCGTCTCCGGCTTCGGCGGCGTCGAGCACGAGCGGGGCGAGGGTCGCC
>NZ_SSDM01000005.1:0-1746 GCF_004794375.1 Microbacterium sp. K35
CGCCCCCGCATCCGCGCCCGCCGCCTCCGCCGCGCCTGCCCCTGCCGTCGTCGCGCCCGCGACCGACGACCTGGAGGAGACGCGCATCAGCATCCCCGGGCACCGGCTGGTCTTCACGTGGGACGACGGCACCCGCGTCCCGGTCTCGCGGCGCACGGTGTTCGGCCGCAACCCCGCGGTCGAGGAGGGCGCGGTGATCGTGCCCGTGCGCGACGAGACGCTGTCGCTGTCGAAGACCCACTTCGAGGCCGCGTCCGAGGCTTCGGGTGGCTGGGTGCTCGACCGGCACTCCACGAACGGCCTCACGATCGTGCGCGACGGTCAGCGCATCGCGTGCCCGGCCGGCCAGCGCGTGCCGATCCGGCTCGGCGACGTGATCGAGATCGGCGACCGCGTGGTGATGGTCGGAGGTTACGCATGACCGCCCCGCTCGTGGTGTCCACGGGGGCTGCGACCCACTCGGGTCTGCGCCGCCCGCTCAACGAAGACGCCTACATGGCCAGCTCCCCCCTGTTCCTGGTCGCCGACGGCATGGGCGGCCACGAGGCGGGGGAGCGCGCGAGCGCCGCGGTGATCGACGAGTTCGCGCGCTTCATCGGTCGCACCGACCTGGAGCTCGACGACCTGCTCGAGGCGCTGGCGCGGGCGCGCACGGCGGTCGAGGAGCTGTCCACGACCGGCAACGGCCGCGCGGGCACCACCCTCAGCGGCGTGGTCGTCGCCTCGGTCGAGGGCATGGGCTACTGGCTCACGGTCAACATCGGCGACTCGCGCACCTACCGCTTCGCGGACGGCGAGCTGGAGCAGATCAGCGTCGACCACTCGGTGGTGCAGGAGCTCATCGAGTCGGGCGAGCTGACGATCGAAGAGGCCGCGCACGACCGCCGCCGCAACATCATCACGCGCGCGATCGGCGCGAGCAGCACGGGCGACGCGGACTACTGGTTGTTCCCGGCCGAGCTCGGCGACCGCATGCTCATCTGCTCCGACGGGCTCACGACCGAGGTGCCCGACGCCCGCATCACCCAGATCCTCGGCGCGGAGCCTGATCCGCAGCGCGCCGCCGACCTCCTGGTCGACGAGGCCGTGCAGGCCGGTGGCCGGGACAACATCACCGTGGTCGTCGTCGACGCGGTGTCGGTCGCGTCGCGACCGGGCACGCTGCTGCTGTCCGACGACACCGACATCGACGCCGACACGCGCCCGCGCGAGGCCGCAGCAGGAGGGGTTCGCTGATGCAGACGATCTACCGACCGGGACCGTGGTACCTGATCGTGATCCCCGGCGCCCTGGTGGCGCTGCCGCCCGACGTGCCCGGCGCGACCGTGACGACGCTCTGGGAGCGCCTGCCCGCGGAACGCAGCCTCGCCACGGTCATCGACGTGCTCACGACGCAGGCCGGCGGTTCGTTCTCCGCGATGCCGCCGTTCGTCGCGGCGGTGCTGGAGGGGGCCGACGCCCGCGTGGCCGTGCGCGGTGCCCCCACGGTGCGCGTGACCGGCGCGGACAGCGAGACCGCGTCGTTCTCCGGCGCCGACGTGACCACGTGGAGCGAGCGGTTCGTCCCCGGTGCGTCGGCGGTCGAGATCACGGTGGACGACGACGACGCCGGCACCGCCCTGCCCGTGCACACCGGGATCGTCCTGGCCGCCGCGGTCAGCGCCGAGCTGGAGCCGGCCGACGCCGAGGCCCTCGGGGGCTCCGCGGGTCCGGCACCCGTGCTCGCCGAGGCGCCGCGCCCCGCCG
>NZ_SSDM01000056.1:0-8100 GCF_004794375.1 Microbacterium sp. K35
CGCCGCTGGCGCGCCGGCGAGCCAGGAGGCTGCCGGAGACGCTCCCGCCGAGGCCGCGCCCGCCGCCGATGTGCCCGCCGAGGACGCTCCCGCCGCTGAGGCGTCGTCCGACGATGCTCCCGCCGAGGGCGAGCCCGCCGCCGAGGTGTCGTCCGACGAGGCTCCCGCCGCTGAGGCGCCGTCCGAGGCCGCTCCCGCTGAGGCCGCTCCCGCCGCCGAGAAGACGGAGCCCGAGGCCCCGGCGCCCCTGACCGCCGTCTCCCTGGGCCTGCTGCCCGAGGTGTTCGTGTCGCAGGTGTCGACCCAGCTGCACTTCTACGCGCCCGAGGTCGTCCCGCTGCCGGCACGCCCCGGTCGCGACGAGCGTCCTGCCGAGCGCGACCAGGAGGAGTCGTCCTCCGGCCGCCGTGGCCGCCGCCGCCGCGGAGGGTCCGACGGCGACGAGCAGCGCGACGAGCCGCGTCAGCGCCAGCGCGTCGTGGAGTACATCACCGAGCCGAAGGCCATCAAGGGCTCGACGCGCCTGGAGGCCAAGAAGCAGCGCCGCCGTGACGGGCGCGACGCGGGTCGCCGTCGTCCGGTCGTCACCGAGGCGGAGTTCCTCGCGCGCCGCGAGTCGGTCGACCGCAAGATGGTCGTGCGCTCCAAGAACGGTCGCACGCAGATCGGCGTGCTGGAGGACGGCGTGCTCGTGGAGCACTACGTCGCCCGCAACCAGGACGCGTCGCTCATCGGCAACGTCTACCTCGGCCGTGTGCAGAACGTGCTCCCCAGCATGGAGGCCGCGTTCGTCGACATCGGCCGTGGTCGCAACGCCGTGCTGTACTCCGGCGAGGTGGACTGGGACGGCGTCGAGACCGGCAACCAGCCGCGCCGCATCGAGCTGGCCCTCAAGCCCGGCGACCGCGTGCTCGTCCAGGTCACGAAGGACCCGGTCGGCCACAAGGGCGCCCGCCTCACGAGCCAGATCTCGCTGCCCGGCCGCTACCTGGTGTACGTGCCCGGCGGGTCGATGAACGGCATCAGCCGCAAGCTGCCCGACAACGAGCGGGCCCGACTCAAGCGCATCCTCAAGGAGGTGCTGCCCGAGTCCTCCGGCGTGATCGTCCGCACGGCTGCGGAGGGTGCGACCGAGGAGCAGCTGACGCGCGATGTCCAGCGGCTCACGTCGCAGTGGGAGCACATCCAGAAGCAGGTGGAGAGCCAGCAGGCACCCGCGCTGCTGCACGCCGAGCCGGATCTGCTGGTCAAGATCGTCCGCGATGTCTTCAACGAGGACTTCACGAAGATGCTCATCCAGGGTGAGGACGCGCAGCGCACGATCCGCGCCTACCTGGAGAGCGTCGCGCCCGACCTGCTCGAGCGTGTCGAGTCCTACGAGGACGAGGTCGACCCCTTCGACGCGTTCCGGATCACCGAGCAGATCGAGAAGGCGCTCGACCGCAAGGTGTGGCTGCCGTCCGGTGGCTCGCTCGTGATCGACCGCACCGAGGCGATGACGGTCGTCGACGTCAACACCGGCAAGTTCGTCGGTTCGGGCGGCAACCTCGAGGAGACCGTCACCAAGAACAACCTCGAGGCGGCGGAGGAGATCGTCCGTCAGCTGCGGCTGCGCGACATCGGCGGCATCATCGTGGTCGACTTCATCGACATGGTGCTGGAGTCCAACCGCGACCTCGTGCTGCGGCGTCTGATCGAGTGCCTGAGCCGCGACCGCACGAAGCACCAGGTGGCCGAGGTCACGTCGCTGGGCCTCGTGCAGATGACCCGCAAGAAGCTGGGCCTCGGGCTGCTGGAGACCTTCAGCGAGGCGTGCGAGGTCTGCGCGGGTCGCGGCGTCATCGTGCACCACGACCCGGTGGTCAAGCACCGCGCCAACGGCGGCAACGGCGGAGGCGGAGGAAACGGCGGTCGCCGCCAGCGCGGCAACGGGAACGGCAACGGCAACGGCAACGGCAACGGCAACACCGCTCCGGTCGTGGCCGCGGTGACGCACAGCATCACGGAGGGCGCGAAGTCGGCGCTCGCCCAGATCGCCGCGTCGACCATCGCCCCCTCGGGTGACGCCCCCGCCGAGAGCGCACCGGCCGAGCAGGCCGCCGCGCCCGCCGCCGAGCGTCCGAAGAAGGCCCGCAAGAAGCGCGGGGCCGACCGCAAGGGCCCGAAGTCACCGGCCGAGGAGCTCCTCGACTCGGTGCTGGACGCGCTTCCCGAGCCGAAGGCACCGGGGCAGGGGCGTGGCCGCCGCCGGGTGACCACGGCCGCGCTCTCCGGCACGCCGGTGTCGGTGGCGGCGGAGAGCTCAGCGCAGCCGGTCGCGGCCGCGGACCCGGAGGCCTGACGCGATCAGGCGGCGCACCAGTTCCTTTCCCGGAACGTGCTGGGCGCCGCCGGCGATCAGCCGCGCCACCGCGTCCTCCGGGACGTCGTAGTGGTCCAGGTCGAACGCGCGCGCCGGGATGCCGTGCGCGCGGGCGAAGTCGTGCAGCTCGTCGAGGTCGGTGTCGCTGACCAGGTGCGCCCACAGGCGTCCGTGGGCCGGCCAGAGGGGGTCGTCGACGAGTACGGTCACCTCGCCAGCCTACGACCGGAGGCGCGACCGGTCTCACTTTGCGAGGGGCTCCGGCATCCGGTAAAGTAGTCCCTTGGTGCGCATGCCGCGTCGTCCTCGACGGCCGATGCGGAGAGTCTTGCATTCGCGCCCGTCGTACCAGCGACGCATGCAAGCAACAGTCTTCCCGTGAGATTCTCGGAGCCGCGTGCTCCCCAACGAAACAGGTATGAAGTGGTTTACGCAGTAGTGCGCGCCGGTGGCCGGCAGGAGAAGGTCGAGGTCGGCACCATCGTTCAGCTCGACCGTGTTCAGGCGGCCCAGGGCGAGAAGATCGAGCTGCCCGCTGTGCTGCTCGTCGACGGCGCCACGGTGACCACCGACGCCGACGCGCTGGCGAAGGTCAAGGTCACGGCCGAGGTCGTGGGCAACCTCCGCGGCCCGAAGATCGTCATCCAGAAGTACAAGAACAAGACCGGCTACAAGAAGCGTCAGGGCCACCGCCAGGAGCTCACGCGCGTCAAGATCACCGGCATCAAGTAAGACCGAGGAGACACAGGACATGGCACACAAAAAGGGCGCAAGCTCCACCCGCAACGGTCGTGACTCCAACGCTCAGCGACTCGGTGTGAAGCGCTTCGGCGGTCAGCAGGTCCTCGCCGGCGAGATCATCGTCCGCCAGCGCGGCACGCACTTCCACCCCGGCGTGAACGTCGGCCGTGGTGGCGACGACACGCTGTTCGCTCTGGCCGCCGGTGCGGTCGAGTTCGGCGCGAAGGGCGGCCGCAAGGTCGTCAACATCGTCGCTGCTGCTGAGTGATCACAGCACCACGCTAGACATCCGGTTCGGGGCGGGCTTCGGCTCGCCCCGTCCGCGTATCTGCCGTCCGTCTTCCCCCGCTACCCGAAGGACACGCACACATGGTCACGTTCGTCGACACCGTCACGCTGCACCTCCGTGCGGGTAAGGGCGGCAACGGCTGCGTCTCGGTGCACCGGGAGAAGTTCAAGCCCCTCGGCGGCCCCGACGGCGGCAACGGCGGCGACGGTGGCGACATCGTCCTGGTCGCTGATCCGCAGACGGGCACGCTGCTGTCGTACCACCACTCGCCGCACCGCTCCTCGGGCAACGGCGGGCCGGGCATGGGCGACCACCGGTCGGGCTTCGACGGCGAGTCCCTGGAGCTTCCGGTCCCGGTCGGCACGGTGGTCAAGTCGCCGTCCGGCGAGGTGCTCATCGACCTGATCGAGCCGGGGGAGCGCTTCGTCGTGGCCGCCGGCGGCCAGGGCGGCCTGGGCAACGCCGCCCTCGCGACACCCAAGCGCAAGGCCCCCGGTTTCGCCCTGCTCGGCACGCCCGGCTATGAGGGCGACGTCGTGCTCGAGCTGAAGACCGTCGCCGACGTCGCGCTGGTGGGCTACCCGTCCGCCGGCAAGTCGAGCCTGATCGGCGCCATCTCGGCCGCACGCCCGAAGATCGCGGACTACCCCTTCACCACGCTCCACCCGAACCTGGGCGTCGTGCAGGTGGAGGACTTCCGGTTCACGGTCGCCGACGTGCCGGGACTGATCGAGGGCGCGAGCGAGGGCAAGGGCCTCGGCCTAGAGTTCCTGCGTCACGTCGAGCGCTGCTCGGCCCTGCTGCACGTGCTCGACTGCGCCACGCTCGAGCCGGGCCGCGACCCGATCTCCGACCTCGACGTCATCCTCGCCGAGCTGGCCGCCTACGAGGTGCCGGAAGGCCAGACGCCGCTGCTGGAGCGCCCGCAGCTCGTCGCGCTCAACAAGGTGGACGTGCCGGAGGCGCGCGACCTCGCCGAGCTCGTGCGCCCCGATCTGGAGGCGCGCGGCTTCCGCGTGTTCGAGATCTCGACGGTGTCGCACGAGGGTCTTCGCCCGCTCACGTTCGCGTTGGGCGAGCTGGTGGAGAAGCACCGCGCCGAGAACATCGCGGCGGAGAAGCCGCGTGAGCGCGTGGTCATCCGGCCGCGGGGCTCGAAGAAGGACTTCTCGATCCGCGTCGAGGGCGGCACCTACGGCAACGTGTACCGCATCCTCGGCGAGAAGCCGGTGCGCTGGGTGCAGCAGACCGATTTCCAGAACGAGGAGGCCGTGGGCTACCTGGCCGACCGCCTCGAGAAGCTGGGTGTCGAAGACGAGCTGTTCCGCCTCGGTGCCGTGCAGGGCTCGACGGTCGTGATCGGCGAGGGCGACAGCATCGTGTTCGACTGGGAGCCCACCATGAGCTCGGCCGCGGAGCTCATGACCGCGCCGCGTGGCACCGACCCGCGCCTGGCGCCGAACTCCCGCCGCACCACGTCCGAGCGCCGCGAGCAGTACTACGAGCGGATGGACGCCAAGGCGCAGGCGCGCGCGGAGCTGGAGGCCGAGCGCCTCGCCACCGCCCGCGAGGGCGACGAGTGACCGCACGCACGCGCGACGACCTCGCGTCGGCGTCGCGCATCGTCGTGAAGGTCGGTTCGTCGTCCATCAGCGGCGAGTCGTCCTGGCGCATCCCGGTGATCGTGGAGGCCCTGGCCGCCGCGCACGCCAGGGGAGCCGAGGTGGTCCTGGTGTCGTCCGGCGCGATCGCCTCCGGCATCCCGTTCCTCCGGCTCGACGCCCGCCCGACCGATCTGGCGACGCAGCAGGCCGCCGCGGCGGTGGGCCAGAACATCCTCGTGTACCGCTACCAGGAGGCCCTGCGCCCGTTCGACATCGTCGCCGGGCAGGTGCTGCTCACCACGGGTGACCTGGAGAACCCGACGTCGCGGTCGAATGCCCGTCGGGCCATGGAGCGCCTGCTGGGTCTGCGCACCCTGCCGATCGTGAACGAGAACGACACCGTGGCGACGCAGGAGATCCGCTTCGGCGACAACGACCGCCTCGGCGCGCTCGTGGCGCAGCTGATCGAGGCCGACGCGCTGATCCTGCTGAGCGACATCGAGTCGCTCTACACCAAGCCGCCGACCGACCCGGGTGCCGAGCCGATCGACGTCGTGGCCCCCGACGCCGACCTGTCCGGACTGGAGTTCGGATCGACGGTCGTGAACAGCGTCGGTACCGGGGGAGCCGCCACCAAGGTCTCGGCGGCACGTCTCGCTGCAGCCTCGGGGATCGGCGTGCTGGTGACCAGCGCCGACCTGGTCGACCGGGCCCTCACGGGCGACGACATCGGGACCTGGTTCGAACCGGCGACCTCCTAGACTGGGCGGATGACCGACCCGACCCCCCAGGCGCGCCTGGAGCGCGCGAAGGAGGCCTCCCGCGCCACGGCCGGCCTCACCAGCGACGACAAGGCGCGCGCTCTCGAGGCGATCGCCCTGGCTCTGGAGGAGAACGCGCCGCGGATCATCGAGGCGAATGGGCGCGACATCGCCCGCGGCCGCGAGGACGGCATCGGCGACTCGCTGATCGATCGCCTGCGGCTCGACGAGCGCCGGGTCTCCGCGCTGGCCGCGGCGGTGCGCGAGGTGGCGGCGCTGCCCGACCCGGTCGGTCGCGTGGTCGGCGGTCACCGCATGCCCAACGGTGTCGCGCTGGAGCAGGTGCGGGTGCCGTTCGGCGTGGTCGGTGCGATCTACGAGGCCCGGCCGAACGTGACGGTCGACATCGCCGCCCTCGCCCTGCGGTCCGGCAACGCCGTGGTGCTGCGCGGGGGCAGTGCCGCGCGCGACTCGAACACCGTGCTGGTGGAGGTCATGCGTGGCGCTCTGGAGGGGGCCGGGGTCACCCCGGAGGCGATCCAGACGGTCGACGACTTCGGTCGCGAGGGCGCGAAGGCCCTCATGCACGGTCGCGGTCTGATCGACGTGCTCGTTCCCCGCGGCAGTGCCGGCCTGATCGAGACGGTCGTGACGGAGTCGACCGTGCCGGTGATCGAGACCGGCGCCGGCAACGTGCACATCGTGCTCGACGAGAGCGCGCCAGACGACTGGGCGCGCGACATCGTGGTGAACGCCAAGGTGCAGCGTCCGAGCGTGTGCAACGCGGTGGAGACCGTGCTCGTGCACCGGCAGGCCGCGCCGCGGCTGATCCCCCTCGTCGCGAGCGCGCTCATGAGCGAGGGCGTGGCGATCCACGGCGACGACATCGTCGCGGGGCTGGTCGCCACCGTGATCCCGGCGACCGAGGAGGACTGGGCGACCGAGTACCTGAGCCTGGACATCGCGATGAAGGTGGTCGACTCGCTCGACGACGCGCTCGACCACATCCGCCGCTACAGCACGGGTCACACCGAGTCGATCATCACGACCGACACCCGCAACGCCGAGCGGTTCCTGGCCGAGGTGGACTCCGCGGTGGTCATGGTGAACGCGTCGACGCGCTTCACCGACGGCGGGGAGTTCGGATTCGGCGCCGAGGTCGGCATCTCGACGCAGAAGCTGCACGCCCGCGGGCCGATGGGACTGTCCGAGCTGACCAGCACGAAGTGGCTCGCGCGTGGGGCGGGTCAGACGCGCGGCTGAGGGCTAGACTGGGGGACGCTGCATCCCCGACACCCGAGACAGCACGCCACGAAACGGAGCAAGGATGAACCTCGTCGCACAGATCGCGATGGCCGCCGCAGAGACCGAGCACCACGGCAACGTCGCGCTCGACACCCTGATCTTCGGAGTCATCGCCGCGATCGTGTTCGCCGCTCTCGGGTTCGTCACGCTGTCGTACAAGAACGTGGCGAACCGTCACTCGGCGAAGGCGGAGGCCTGGGCGGCGAAGCACGGCAAGGACGGCCACGAGGCGGGACACGGCCACTAGGCCTTTCATGAGCACTGCGACCACGCGCGCACCGCGCATCGGCGTGATGGGCGGCACCTTCGACCCGATCCATCACGGCCACCTGGTCGCCGCCAGCGAGGTCGCGCACTCCTTCGATCTCGACGAGGTGGTCTTCGTTCCCACCGGACGGCCGTGGCAGAAGGCGGAGGTCACGCCCAGTGAGCACCGCTATCTCATGACCGTCATCGCGACCGCGTCGAACCCCCGGTTCACGGTGAGCCGGGTCGACATCGATCGCGCCGGCCCCACCTACACGATCGACACGCTCCGCGATCTCAAGGCTCAGCGGCCCGACGCGGAGCTGTTCTTCATCAGCGGCGCCGACGCCGTGGCGCAAATTCTCAGTTGGAGAGACCATGATGAACTGTGGGAACTGGCCCACTTCGTCGCGGTCTCCCGCCCAGGACACGTTCTGAGCATCGACGGCCTCCCGAGCGACGACGTCAGCCAGCTGGAGGTGCCGGCGCTGTCGATCTCGTCGACGGACTGCCGAGAGCGAGTCCGCGACGATCAACCGGTCTGGTACCTCGTCCCCGACGGCGTCGTCCAGTACATCGCGAAGCACCATCTGTATCGGAGCAAGGAATGAGCACATCGGATCAGCGAGGTCCGCTCACGCGGAAGCAGCTGCGGGAGATCCGGTTGACTGGATCCACCCCGGTCATCACGGAGGAGCAGGCCGAGGCCGCTGCGGAGGCGGCGAACGCGACTCCGCCGGCGGCCCCGCTTCCGCGCGCGGCCGAGCCCGCCCCCGTGGCGTTCTTCACCCG
>NZ_SSDM01000057.1:0-210 GCF_004794375.1 Microbacterium sp. K35
AGCAGGCGAAGCTGTCGCAGATGGGGCTCGACATCAACAGCATCGCCACGCAGATCGGCCAGCAGAACAACATCGGCCCCAGCGGCGTGCTGGTGACGCCGACCGACAACGTGCAGATTCGCCTGTCAGGCCAGTTCTCGGACATCCGCGATCTGGAGAACCTGACGCTGCGCGGCCCCGGCGGCACGACCAATATCCGCCTCGGCGACA
>NZ_SSDM01000058.1:0-20555 GCF_004794375.1 Microbacterium sp. K35
CGAAGGCGGGGTGCCCGCCCTGCGCGACGTCGCGGTGGCGGACCTCGCCCGCGCGCAGGAGCTGCTCGACGACGAGACCTTCCGCCGCGTGCGCCACATCGTCACCGAGAACCAGCGCGTGCGCGACACCGTCACCGTGCTGCGGGCGGAGGGCGCGCGGGCCATCGGCGGCCTGCTCGTCGCCTCGCACGCCTCGATGCGCGACGACTTCGAGATCTCCACCCCCGAGCTCGACACCGCGGTCGACGCCGCGCTCGCCGCCGGTGCCCTGGGGGCGCGCATGACCGGCGGCGGCTTCGGGGGCGCGGCGATCGCGCTCGTGCCGCAGGACGAGGTCGAGGCCGTGACGACCGCCGTGCGCGCCCGGTTCGCCGAGGCCGGATACTCCGAGCCGCACGTGTTCACCGTCAGCCCGTCCGCAGGTCCGCACCGCGACGCCTGACACAATGAGTGGTCGAGCCGCCACGGTCGCGGCAGGAGAGGAACGCATGTCCTGGATCGTCACCGGCGGCGCCGGCTACATCGGCGCCCACGTGGTCCGCGCTCTCGCGGAGGCGGGTCTCACCCCGGTCGTGCTCGACGACCTGTCCAGCGGCGTCGCCTCGTTCGTGCCGGAGGGCGTGCCGTTCGTGCAGGGCAGCATCCTCGACCGCGACCTGGTCGAGAAGGCCCTGCGCGACCACGACGCCGACGGCGTGATCCACGTGGCCGGGTACAAGTACGCGGGGGTCTCCGTCCAGCGCCCGCTGCACACTTACGCGCAGAACGTCGAGGGCACCCGCGTGATCCTGGAGGCCATGCAGGCCGCCGGGGTGGCGAACATCGTGTTCTCCTCCTCGGCCGCCGTGTTCGGCACCCCCGACGTGCCGCTCGTGGTGGAGGACACCGCCAAGAAGCCGGCGAGCCCCTACGGGGAGTCGAAGCTGATCGGCGAGTGGCTGCTGCGCGACCAGGCCATCGCCACCGCCGACAGCGAGCGGCCGCTCCGGCACACCTCGCTGCGCTACTTCAACGTCGTCGGCTCGGCCGACCCCGCGGTGTACGACGTGAGCCCGCACAACCTCTTCCCGATCGTGTTCGAGGCGCTGCTGGAGGGCCGCACCCCGAAGATCTTCGGCGACGACTACGACACCCCCGACGGCACGAACGTGCGCGACTACGTGCACGTGGGAGACATCGCCGCCGCGCACGTGGCCGCCGCGCAGCGCCTCGCGGCGGGCGAGCCCCTCGAGCCGGCGTACAACCTCGGCTCGGGCGACGGCCTCAGCGTGGCGCAGATCATGGACGCGGTCGCCCGGGTCACGGGCATCGACTTCACGCCCGAGGTCGGCCCTCGGCGCCCGGGCGACCCCGACCGCATCGTGGCCACCGGCGAGCTCGCAGCGCGCGACCTCGACTGGCGCATGCGGTACACGGTCGACGAGATGGTGCGCACGGGCTGGGAAGCACGGCGGGCCGCCGGCGCCTGAGCCTCACACGTCGCGGGTGCGGATGGGGTAGAGCCAGAAGCACAGCCACGCGAGCGCGGTGAACCCCAGCGGGATCACGGCCAGCATGAGCCGGATGGCGCCGTCGACCGTGTCGGGCTGCGCCTCGCCGAGCGTCGCGTCGAATCCCGACGCCGTGAGCACGACCGCCGCGACGATCGCCTGCAGCACGACGGAGCCGCGGACGACGAAGCCGTTGACGCCGAAGTACGCGCCCTCCCGCCGGTGCCCCGTGCGCGTCGCGTCGTCGTCGATGATCTGCGCCAGCACGACCTCGAGCAGTTGCAGCAGCCCGCCCACGCCCACACCCACCGCGACGCCGACGAGAGCCGCTCCGAGCACCGACGTGGGGATCAGATACCCGAGCACCGCGACCCCGAACACCGCCACGCTCCACAGCAGGGCCGTGCGGGGGGAGGTGCGGCGGACCACCGTGCTCCACAGCACGATCGACGGGATCGCGGTCACGAAGATCGCACCGAGCAGCAGGCTGCCCTCCCCCTCCGCCGCACCCAGCGAGTACCGCACGTAGAACGGGACCGACGCGAGGATCACCGCGATCGAGGTCTGCACGCACAGCGACCCCAGCACGTACGGCACGAACGCCCGATTGCGGAACGTGTAGGTGAGCTGGTCGCGCCAGCGCATCGCCTCCGACGCCGCCTCCGGCACGCGCCGCTCGATCATGCCGCCGAAGAACGACCACGCCAGCAGCACGAGGCACACGCCGGACAGCACGAGCGCCATGCCCGGCCAGCCGATCGCGTCGTACAGTGCCGGGGCGCCCGCCGTGCCGAGCACCATGCCGAGGATCGCGAAGATCTGCCGCGGCACGTTGCCCCGCGCGCGCTCCTCCGTCGTGCGGAAGATCTCCGGGAACAGCGCCGAGATGTTGAGCACCACCACCACGAACGCGATGTCGTAGACCGCGACCACCGCCAGGAACCAGGCGATGAGGCCGTCCGCGGGCAGGTCGGGCGGCATCCACACCAGCGCGAACGCCACCACCAGCGGCACGATGCCGAGGCCGATCCACGGGATGCGGCGGCCCCACGGCGTGCGGATCCGGTCGGACAGCGCGCCCACCAGCGGGTTGAGCGCCGCGTTCAGGATGCCGTGTGCGACCATCGCGACGGCCACCCAGGTGGCGGGCACCGCGAGGTGCGACACGTAGAAGTAGACGACGAACGCGGAGAACGTCTGCGTCATCAGCTGCGTGGGGAACCCGGACGCCCCGAACGCGATCGACTGCGCCCGCGTCGGGGCCGCGTCGAGGCGACGGTCGCGCAGCCGGTCCGCGAGCGCCGTCACCGGGCCGCCCCGCGCTGCAGGTCGCGCAGGTCGCGCCAGCCGACCCGCACGAGGCCCTCGTCGTCGATCGTCTGCTCCACGAGCGGGTCGTCGAGCAGCCGCAGCTCGTAGCCGCGCTTGGCCGCCCCGAAATCGACGGCGGCGCGCAGCTCGGCGCCGTCGGTCATCGGGTGCAGGTAGATCTCGGTCACGCCGGGCGGCACGGCCCGCAGCACGTCGAGGAACCCGTCGCGCACCCGCTCGTACGTCTCCTCCTGCACCGTGCCCTCACCGGCCAGCTCGAACGGGTGCGTCCACAGCCGGTCGATGATCTCCACGCCGAGCGCATCGGCGGCGGCCGTGGCCTCCGCGAGCTTCGCCTGCAGCTCCTGGTCGGCCTCCGCGCCCTCCCGGTACCGCGGAAGCCGGAACGGCAGGCCGAGCCGGGCGGCGAGCTCGAACACCGGCCGCAGGAAGTCGCGCCCGCTCTGCAGTCCGTAGACCGAGCCCATGTGGTTGTCGAGGTGGGTGACGTCGACTCCGGCGTCGAGCGCGGCCTGCACCTGCGCCGCCAGCTCGGCGGCCACGTCGGCCTCGGATGCCCCCTGCTCGACCGCGGCGACCTCGTTCGGGAAGAAGCCGTCGCCGTCGACGAGGGTGGTGCCGGGGCCGGTGAGCGGACGCCACCGGTAGCGCCGCCACTCGCTGGTGAGCACGAGGTGCACGCCCACATCGAGGTCGCGTCGACCGGCGGCGAACGCGAGCGCCTCGGGCGCCCAGGCGCACGGGACCATGACGGTCGCGCTGTCGATGCGGCCCCGCTCGAGGAGGCTCCCGATCGCCGTGTTCGCCGCGTGGCACATGCCGAAGTCGTCGGCGTTGAGGATGATCGCCCTGGCACCGGACGGGAGGCCGAGCCGGTCGGCGAGCGGGGGCGGAGTGGTCATGGCGGGTCCTGTCGTGGTCAGCGGCCGGGTCGCGGGGTGGCGGCCGCGGGGGTGAGGAGACGGGAGAAGACGAGCGCGCGCAGGGCGGAGGCCGCCTCGCCCACGACCCCGACGAGCGGAGCCTCCGGGCCGAACGCCGAGACGAGGAACCGGAGCGGCAGCTGCGCGGCGAACTCCTCCGCGACGCGGTCGACCGCCTCCACGAGCGCGGGGTGCGCGGCCTCGCCGCCGAGGATGAACGCCTCGGGGTCGAGCACGAGCGCCACGGTGCCCGCCGCCACCACCAGGCGCCGGCCGATCTCGGCCACCAGCTCGCGCGCCTTCTCGTCGCCCTGCTGCGCGGCTTCGAGGTGGGCCAGCAGCGGCGCCCGCACGTCGAGGCCCAGACCGAGCGCGAGGTCGTGCACCACCTCCTCCCCCACGATGGGGGCGCCGATCGGCAGCGGCGACTGCGGCAGGTACATGATCTCGCCCGCGACACCCGAGAAGCCCCGGTGCAGCAGCCCCTCGATCACGATGCCCGCGCCGAGGTCGTCGTCGAGCAGGAACAGGGCGAAGCTGCTCAGCTCGGCCCCCGCCCCCGCCGTCAGCTCCGCGAGCGCGGCCAGGTTCACGTCGTTCTCCACCTGCACCGGGCACCCGAGCGCCGTCTGCAGCGCCGAGCGGAACGCACCGCCGTCCGGGCCCTGGTCGTCGCGGATGCCTCCGTCGGCCGTCACGATGCCGGGCACCCCGACCACCGCGAGGTGCAGCGGGCCGCGCGTGGACTCCCGGCACGATGCCACGAGCCCGGCGATGTGCCCGACCCGGTCCCCGGATGAGGGGAACGGCGCGTGCTGTTCGGCCCGCACGGTCCCGGTCGCATCGACCAGCACGACGTGGGCGGCATGATGATCCACGTGCACCGCGGCGGCGACCCCGAGCAGCGGGTGCAGGGCCACGCGCCCCGCGGCGGGACCCCGCGCACCGCGGTCGACACCGGCGGCCGCCACCGCACCTCCCGCCTCCAGCATCCGCAGCACCTGGGTCACGGCCGTGCGCGACAGCCCGGTCGCCGCCATCAGCTCCGCGCGCGTCTGCGGACCGCTGTCGGCGAGCCGCTCCAGGATCGCGCGGCCGTTGAGCGACCGGAGCAGGCTCTGCGGTCCGGCAAGGGGTCGTGACATGCGGCTGATCCTCGGAGGTGTCGATGCTCGTGGTTCGGCTCGGGTGCCCGGCCAGCATGCTACATCCGGCCGCGTGCGTCCACCCCGATTCCGCCGTCGCCGCGCGCACCTAGGGTGGAGGGATGACGTCCTTCGTGATCCGCGACGCCCGCGCCGACGACGCCGATGCCGTGGCCCGAGTGCACGTGCGCTCGTGGCAGACCGCCTACCGCGGCCTGATCGACCAGGAGGTGCTCGACGGGCTCTCGGTCTCGGAGCGCGCCGAGGGGTGGCGGCGGATCTTCGCCGACCCGCTGCCCACGAGCCTGGGCACCCTGGTGGCGGTGCGCGACGGCGCGGTGATCGCGTGGGCGTCGTTCGGCTCGGGGCGCGACCCCGACGGTCTCGACGACGCCGAGCTGTACGGCATCTACGCCGACCCGGACACGTGGTCGACGGGCGCGGGTCATGCGCTGCTCGAAGCCGCGGAGGCGCGCATGATCGAGGCCGGGCACACGCGCGGCTACCTGTGGGTGCTCGACGGCAACGACCGCGCCGACGGGTTCTACGCCCGGCACGGGTGGGAGCTCGACGGGGCGACCAAGATCGACCAGCGCCCGCAGTTCACGCTCCGCGAGCACCGCCGCGTCAAGCTGCTCGGCCCGCGCTGAGCCCGGACGGCCCGGGGCCGCCCGTCAGTCGATCGCGCTCATGACGTGCTTGAGGCGCGTGTAGTCGTCGAAGCCGTACTGGGACAGGTCCTTGCCGTAGCCGGAGTGCTTGAAGCCGCCGTGCGGCATGTCCGACACGAACGGCAGGTGGGTGTTGATCCACACGCACCCGAAGTCGAGGTCGCGCGAGAAGCGCATCGCCCTGGCGTGATCCGTGGTCCACACCGACGCCGCGAGCGCGTACGGCACGCCGTTGGCGAGGGCCAGCGCCTCCTCCTCGGTCTCGAACGACTGCACGGTGAGCACGGGTCCGAAGATCTCGCCCTGCACGACCTCGTCGTCCTGCCGCACACCGGTCACGATCGTCGCCTCCCAGAAGTAGCCGCGGTCGCCCTGCCGGCGGCCGCCGGTGGCCACGGTGGCGTGCGCGGGGAGGCGGTCGATGAAGCCCTGCACCTGGGCGAGCTGGGCGGCGCTGCTGAGCGGTCCGTAGAGCACGCCCCGGTCGTGCGGGCCGCCGGTGCGCGCGTGCGTGCGGGCGCGGGCGACCAGGGCCGCTACGAGCTCGTCGTGCTTGGACGCGTGCACGAGCACCCGGGTGGCGGCCGTGCAGTCCTGTCCCGCGTTGAAGAACGCTCCGGCGACGATGCCCTCCACGGCGCGGTCGAGCGCCGCGTCGGCGAACACCAGGGCGGGCGCCTTGCCGCCGAGCTCCAGGTGCACGCGCTTCACGTCGTCGGCGGCCGATCGGGCGACCGCCATGCCCGCGCGCACCGAGCCGGTGATCGCGACCATCTGCGGCACCGGGTGGGCGATCAGCGCGGCGCCGGTGTCGCGGTCGCCCAGCACCACGTTGAACACTCCGGGCGGGGTGTGCCGCGCGACGATCTCGGCGAGCAGCAGCGTGGTGAGCGGCGTCGCCTCCGCGGGCTTGAGCACCACGGTGTTGCCCGCGGCGAGCGCCGGCGCGATCTTCCACACCGCCATGTTGAGCGGATAGTTCCACGGGGTGACCTGCGCGATGACCCCGATCGGCTCGCGGCGCACGAACGACGTGTGTCCGGCGACGTACTCCGCGGCGGCCCGCCCCTCGAGGCTGCGCGCGGCACCCGCGAAGAAGCGCAGCTGGTCGATGGACTGCTCGATCTCGTCGGCGACCAGCGTGGCGCGGGGCTTGCCGGTGTCGCGGGACTCCAGGTCGGCGAACTCCTCCGCTCGCTCGGCCATCGCGTCGGCGATGCGGAACAGGGCGAGCTGGCGCTGCGCGGGCGTGGTGTCGCGCCACTCCGGGAACGCGGCGGCCGCGGCGGCGAGCACGGCCTCGGGGTCGAGCGCGGCCTTGAGCGCGGCGATCCTCTGGTCGGCTTCGGGCGGGGCCGTCGTGCCTTCCGGGGTGAGGTCGCGGAGGGTGCACAGCCGTACGGTGTCCTCGCCGAGGCTCGGCAACACGTCTTCCACGTAGGCGAGGTAGTGCGGGTTCGGGCCCACGAGCAGCATCCCGCCCGCGCTCGCGGTGAGGTGCGGTTCGGCGTAGAGCAGGTGGGCCGCGCGGTGCAGCGCCACCACGGTCTTGCCGGTGCCCGGACCACCGTCCACCACGAGGGCGCCGCGGGACGGGGTGCGGATGATCGCGTCCTGGTCGGCCTGGATGGTCGCCAGCACGTCGCGCATGCGGGCGGTGCGGTGCGTGCCGAGGCTCGCGATGAACGCGGACTGGTCGTCGAGGGAGGCCGCGCCGTCGAAGCCGTCGGCGGTCAGGGCCTCGTCCCAGTAGTCGCTGATCCGGCCGTCCGTCCACCGGTATCGGCGGCGGGAGATCAGACCGCGGGGGTCCTCCAGTGTCGCGGCGAAGTAGGGCTCGGCGGCGGGCGCACGCCAGTCGATCAGCAGCCGGGTGCCGTCGGACGCGGCGAGCCCGGTGCGGCCGATGTAGACGGGCTCGCCGTCAGCGCGGGTCATGCGGCCGAGGCACACGTCGATGTCGAAGCGTTCGAGCACGCGCAGGCGCGACGACAGCCGCCGGATCTCGAGGTCGCGGTCCACGGCGGCGCCCCCGGAGCCGGCGCGCACGCGACGGACGTCGTCGAGCCGTCGGGCGACGTCGGCGCGCTGACCGTCGAGTTCGGCCGCGATGCGCTGGAGGTGTCGGCGATCGGCGTCGATGAGCGCGGGGGCGGTCTTGGCCTGTTTCTCGGGGGAGAGGTGGAAGGGGTCGATGGGCATGAATCTCCTTCGCGTTCCACGCGCCGGAGCGCGCGCAGACCGTCGATTCTGCCCGCGGGGTGGGGCCTTGCGGCAAGCCCCCACCGCGGAGATATCCTGGAAATGCAGGGAGAGACGGGGGACTCACCATGGCCCATCGGATCGGCTACCTCATCGGCAGCCTGGCGTCGGACTCGATCAATCGCACCCTCGCGAGGGCGCTGGTGCGCCTCGCGCCGCCCAGCCTGGAGCTGGAGGAGATCCCCATCCGCGGCCTTCCCCTCTACAACCGCGACGACGAGCTCGAGCCGGTCGAGGCGGTCACAGAGTTCAAGCGCGCGGTGGAGAGTGCCGAGGGCCTGCTGTTCGTGTCGCCCGAGTACAACCGGTCGATCCCCGGCGCGCTGAAGAACGCGATCGACTGGGGCTCGCGCCCGTGGGGTCACAACTCGTTCGCCCGCAAGCCGAGCGGCATCATCGGTGCGTCGACCGGCGCGATCGGCACGGCCGTCATGCAGTCGTCCATGCGCAGCGTGCTGAGCTTCCTCAACGCCCCGCAGCTGAACGCGCCGGAGGCGTACATCACGTTCCGGCCCGAGGTTTTCGGTGCGGACGGCGAGGTGCACGACGAGAGCACGAGAGACTTCCTCGCGCACTACATGGAGGAGTACGGGGCGTTCGTCGAGCGGGTGCTGTCGCTCACCGCGCCGGGACACGTCGGCGACCGCTGACGCCTCGCCGTCACGCCGGTGGGGCGTCCACGAGGGCGCGCAACGCCAGGGCGTCGTGCGGGGCGTGACCGCGGGCGTCGTTGTCGAAGTACACGAACACGTCGCGCGGGCGGCCGTCCGCGGCGCCCGACCCGTCTGCCCAGGCCCGGATGAGCGTCGCCCACTCGCGCAGCTCGGCGCCGGTGTACCCGCTGTGGTACAGCATGCGCGCGCCGTGGAGCCGGATGTACACGTGGTCCGCGGTCAGCGCGTCGAACCTCGGCCATCGCCCCGCGGTGTCCGCGACCACCAGCGCGGTGCCGTGCGCCTGCAGCAGCGTCAGGCTCGCGGGGTCGGAGAAGGTGGCGGAGCGCGGTTCGAGCGCATAGCGCAGCGGCCGGTCGGCGTCGATGTCGAGCCACGCGCGGTCATGGAGGCGTTCGTCGTGGCCGCGGGCGAGTTCGAGCGCCTCCCCGGTGGTGCGGGGGAGCGTGTCGAGGAATGACTCCAGGAGCGCCGGCACGAACTTCTGGCGCTCCGGCAGCTGCCACAGGATCGGCCCGAGCCGTTCGCCGAGCGCCAGCACGCCCGAGGCGAAGAAGTTCGCGAGGGCCTGGTCGACCGCGCGCAGGCGCAGCATGTGCGTGACGTAGCGCGACCCCTTCACGGCGAACACGAAGTCGTCCGGCACGCTCGACGCCCACGTGCGGTAGCTCTCCGGTCGTTGCAGCGAGTAGAACGAGCCGTTGAGCTCGACCGAGGGGAACTGCTCCCCGATGTACTCGAGCTCGCGGCGCTGCGGCAGGCCGCGGGGGTAGAAGTCGCCCCGCCAGCGGGCGTAGCGCCAGCCCGAGACGCCGATGCGGACGCGCCCGGTGAGGGGTCCCCCGGTCACGGTGCCGCCTCCGCGAGGGGGTGCGTAGCCGTCAAGCCCCTTGCCGCTGGCCGACGGGCGTTACAGGGTGGGAGCATCCGCCGAACGAGAGGAGACGCGATGTCCCTGAGCGACCAGCCGATCGACGAGGTCAAGCCGGAAGCCGACCTGCAGGAGCAGGAGCGGCCCGATCTGGAGGTGCCGGACGACCCGGAGGTGACGACGACCGGCGAACCGGACGTGCACTCGGTCGAGGCCGACCCGGCCGATGCGGCCGAGCAGCGGCACGAGGTGCCACTGGACGACGACGACCTCGACGACGCCGACGCCGACGACGACGTGCTGTAGGGCGATGCGGCACGCGCGGCGTCCCCCGGGTGCGCGCGGTGAGCGGGCGCCGAGTCTGTGGAACGCGCCGGTGGGACGAGAGGCGCCGCGGGAGCGGTGAAGGCCCCGCGGGTGCCTCCCGTCCGACGCGGGGTGCGAGTCGTTCGGAACACGGTCGTCATGGGGGGCGACGCTAGCCCCGCGGCGGCGTGTGCGGGCCGGGGTTGACCGCGGCCCTGTCGACGGCTAGTCGGGGACGGCTGACGGGCGAGGATGTGGGGCGCCGTGGCGCGGGGTATGCCCTCTCGACCGGACCGCCCCAGCACGGTGCTGTCGAGAGGGCTCACCGTCCTTCCCGGACGGTTGGGGAGGCGGCGAAACTTCCGCTGCTCTCGATGGCTGATTCCCCAGTTCCTCAGCCTGTAGCCCCCGCTACGAAGAGCAGAATATCGCTTAATCGCCGTGTCCGCCATTTGGGGGACAAAGAAAGTTGCGAAGAGGTTTTCGCCCGGGGTGTCTGTCGGGTCCGGTGGCGGTTTCGTAGGGTGGGGGAATGGACAGGATGCTCGTGTTCGCCGGTCAGGTCGCGCTCCCGCTCGGGCATCGGATCGAGGTGACCGAGCACGATGAGGGAGAGGGCCGAGAGTCGATCGTGCTGTCGGTGGTCGACCTCGACACGGGGATCCGGTACCGGCGCGGCGAGGAGGCGCGCGGCGCGCTCTCGCGCTGGATCGGACGGGTTCTGGAGTGCACGGTCACGGTCAGCGGCGGCGTGACGCGCACGGCGCTGCTCGTGGACCCCGTCGGGCCTGCGGCGAGCGAGGCCGGGGTCGCGCTGCGGGGAGCGGATGCGGCGGTGGAGGCGGCGAAGGCGGAGGCCGACCGCTGGGGTGGCACCGACCGCGCGCCGGCCGAGGAGCCCGAGCGCTTCTGGTGACGCACGCGGGCCGCGCGGGGCCGGTGCGGGTGCCCGGTGCGGTCTCGGCGGACGTCCCTCGCTTCTGACGGGCCTGCGCTGTCGGTGCCCGGGTCATCGGAAGTCCCGCGATCGGTGGGCCACGCCGGTCTGCAGATCCTCGAAGGCGTCGGCGAGCACGTTGACCACACCCTCGGGTGAGCGTTCGAGGATGCCGCGGATGATGAGTGCCGGCGACTCGCGGGCGATCCGGCCGAAGCGGCCCCAGACACCGGTGGAGCAGATCACGTTCACCAGACCGCTCTCGTCTTCGAGGTTCACGAAGGTGACCCCGGCCGCTGTCGCCGGTCGCTGTCGGTGGGTGACCAGCCCGGCGACCTCGATGCGTCGTCCCGTCTCGTGCTTCTGCAGATCGGCCGCGGTCAGCACCCCGCGGGTCTGGAGGGCCGCGCGGAAGTGTGCCATGGGGTGGTCGTCCGTCGAGATGCCCGTGGCCCAGAGGTCGGCCGAGAGCCGTTCGTAACTCGTCTGGTCGGCGAACAGGGGCGGCTGCACAGCCACGGTCGTCCCCGGCAGGAAGCGGGAGCGGTCGTCGGCCGCGGCCCCGGCGAGCCAGATCGCCTCCCGCCGTTCGAGGCCGAGGCACGCGAAGGCGCCGGCGGTGGCGAGGGCTTCCAGCTGCGCCGCCGTCGCATCGGTCCGCCGCACCAGGTCGTGGAGATCGCGATAGGGGCCGTGGGCCTCACGCTCGGCGACGATCCGTTCCGCCAGCGGCACGCCGATGCCGCGGATGCCGCTGAGCCCGAGTCGCACCGCGAACCGCTCGTCCCTGCGGTGTGCCGCCGACTCGTCCGGCGCGCTCCGGTCGAAGCGCAGGACTTCCGGTTGCGGATCCGCCAGGCAGCTCTCCCTGCCCGCGGGCCCGGTGCCGCCGTCCGCGGCGACGGGTTCGAGCAGCTCGGTGGCCCCGGACAGGTGCAGATCGGGGCGGCGCACCTCCACCCCGTGCCGGCGGGCATCCGCCGTGAGTGTCGCGGGGGAGTAGAACCCCATCGGCTGCGACCGCAGCAGCCCGGCGAGGAAGGCCGCCGGGTAGTGCAGCTTCAGCCAGGAGCTCGCGTAGACGAGGAGCGCGAACGACAGCGAGTGCGACTCGGCGAAACCGAAGTTCGAGAACGCCTGGATCTGCGCGTAGATGCGGTCGGCGTCGTCGTCCACGAGTCCTCGCCTGGCCATCCCCGCGTAGAGCTTGCCCCGCACCTTCTCGATCTTCTCCAGCCCTCGTTTGGACCCCATCGCCCGCCGCAGCAGGTCCGCCTCGTCGGCCGTGCAGTCGCCCACCGCCGTGGCCATCTGGATCAGCTGCTCCTGGAAGATGGGGATCCCCAGGGTGCGCTTCAGGATGTCCTCCAGGTCGCTGTGCGGGTAGGGGATCGGGAAGTCCACCGGCGCCTCGCCCCTGGCCGCCCGCTCCCTGTTCTCCTCGTCCGTCCGGTCCTTCGCCATCTTGCGCCGCACGAACGGATGCACCGCGCCACCCTGGATGGGTCCGGGGCGGATCAGGGCGATCTGGATCGCGAGGTCGTAGAAGCGGCGGGGCTGCAGGCGGGGCAGCAGGCCGATCTGCGCTCGGGACTCGACCTGGAAGACGCCGATCGAGTCGGCGCGGCACAGCATGTCGTACACCCCGGCCTCCTCCTTCGGCAGGGTCTCCAGCGTCCATTCCTCGCCGGTGGCCTCGCGCACGAGGTCGAAGCAGTGCTGCAGGGCCGCGAGCATGCCGAGGCCGAGCAGGTCGAACTTCACCAGCCCCATGAAGGCGGCGTCGTCCTTGTCCCACTGGATGACCGTCCTGTCCTCCATGCGGGCGTGCTCCACCGGGACCACCTCGCCGACCGGGCGCGCGGTGAGCACCATGCCGCCGGAGTGGATCCCCAGGTGACGGGGGGCCTTGAGCAGCTCGGCGGCGTAGTCGAGCACGGTGTCCGGGATGTCGTGGCCCTCGACGGGTTCGAGCCCCGACCCCCACCCGTCGACCTGCCGTGACCACGAGTCCTGCTGGCCCGGCGAGTACCCCAGGGCCCTGGCCATGTCGCGGACCGCGTTCTTCGGCCGGTACTGGATGACGTTCGCCACCTGGGCCGCCCGCTCTCTTCCGTACTCGCGGTACACCCACTGGATGATCTCCTCCCGGCGCCGCGAGTCGAAGTCCACGTCGATGTCGGGCTCCTCCGTGCGCGTGGTGGCGAGGAACCGCTCGAACGGCAGCCGGTAGAGGATCGGGTCGACCGCGGTGATGCCCAGCAGGTAGCACACCGCGCTCGCCGCAGCGGAGCCTCGCCCCTGGCAGAGGATCCCGCGGCGACGGGCCTCGGCGACGATGCCGTGCACGATCAGGAAGTAGCCGGGGAAGTCCTTCTCCTCGATCACGTCGAGCTCGCGCTCGATGCGGCGGTGGCCGTCGGCGTCCAGCCGGGGGTACTTCGTCGGCACCGCCGCCCACACCAGGTGTCGCAGCCAGCTCATGGGCGTGTGGCCCGGCGGCACGTCCTGCCGAGGGAGGGCCGGGCGTGCCATGCGCAGCGGGAAGGCGGAGGCGGCGGCGATCTCCAGCCCGTGTGAGATCGCTCCGGGGTAGCGCGCGAAACGTGCCGTCATCTCGGCCCCGCTGCGCAGGTGTGCTCCGCCGTGCGCGGGCAGCCAGCCGTCGAGCTCGTCCATGCTGCGCACCGCCCTGACCGCGGCCACGGCCTCCGCGAGGGGAGCCTGCATCGGCCTGGCGTAGTGCACGTTGTTGGTCGCCACGACCGGCAGGCGCATCCGCCGCGCGAGGTCGGCGAGAGCGTCGTTGCGCCGTGTGTCCAGGGGCTCTCCGTGGTCGAAGAGCTCGACGGCCACGCTGTCGCTGCCGAACAGGTCGACGAGTCGTCGCAGCGGGGTGGCGGCGTCGCCGGCGTCGAGCCCTCGCCGGACCGCGCCCTTGCGGCAGCCGGTCAGGATCGTCCAGTGTCCGTCCGCGCGGGCGGCCAGGTCGTCGAGGTCGTACACGGGGCGTCCCTTCTCCCCGCCCCGCAGCTGGGCGGCGGTGATCGCCCCGGACAGCCGGTGGTAGCCCTCCATGCCGCGGGCGAGCACGAGCAGATGCTCGCCGGGCGGGTCGGCGGCGCCCTGCGGGGCGAGCGGCAGGTCGAGCGACAGTTCGGCTCCGAACACGGTCTGCAGCTGCACCTCCATGTGCTCCGCGAGCTCGGCGAAGCGCGCGGCGCCGTAGAACCCGTCGTGGTCCGTGAGGGCGAGGGCATTCAGGCCCAGGCGTTCGGCTTCGGCCAGAAGGTCTTCGGGGGAGGAGGCGCCGTCGAGGAAGGAGTAGGAGGAGTGCGCGTGCAGCTCGGCGTAGGGCACGGCGTCGTCCGGCCGCTTCGGCAGGGCGGGAGGGAGGCGCTTGCGGCGTCGGCTCACGGGTCCGGGGTCCGCTCGTCGCCCGGGGGTCGCGGACGGCGGGGCCGGATCGCCGCTGAGGGTGCGCTCGAGCTGATCCCAGCTCAGCGGCGGGTTGTGCCATCCCATCAGCGATACCTCCCTTCGGCCCACCAGCGCTCGCCGGCGTGGAAGACGAGCCAGGCGCGGTCGCGGTCGTCGACGATCTGGAGCCGATGCCCCCGCTTGCCGCCCCCCGGAGCCCACCGGCGTTCCTGCACCGGCCACGGCCCCGCCCAGGCCTGCACTCCGGCACCGTCGATGCGGGCGGGGTCGTTCGACAGCGCCCCGCGGTCGTCCACCGTGAGGACGCTCCCGTCGACCCCGACGACGCCGACCGGGCGGGGAGGGCGGAAGACCTCGGACGGCAGCGGATCGGGGAGGCTGCCCGGCCAGGGCGAACCGGGATCCCGCGGGGGCACCACTCGTTCGCCCCACGGGGTGAGCACCTGACGGTCGGCCAGCCAGCGCCCACCCGACACGGCCGCCGTGACCACGCCCTGATGTCCGAGCATGGTCTGCACCCGGGAGACCGCGTGGTGCAGGCGCTCGTCGGTGCCCGATCCGAAGAGGCCGGGCTGATGGTGTGCCGCGTCGTCCACGGCGACGGGGAGGATGCGGACCGCCGCGATGCCGCCGAACGCCCTCGCCTCGTCCACGGGTTCCTTCGCGGTCAGCGCCGCCAGGGACTCCAGTTGCCAGCGCACCCGGTCGACGAGGTCGGAGGCGTCGAAGCACGTCGGGTGCAGCCAGGTGCGGGAGAAGACCTCGCCGCCATCGTCCGTCAGATCGATCCGCACCTCGGTGCAGACGACGGAGGCATCGGCGAGGGCGAGCAGTACGGCGTCGGCCGTCTGCCGCACGGCGAAGGCCACCTGGTCGGCGCCGCCCAGGGGGGTGTCGAACTCGATGCTCCGCGCCAGCTCGGGGTCGTGCGGGCGCGGGGTCAGCGGGCGGGAGTCGGCGCCGGAGGCGAGTGCGTGCATCCGGGCTCCCTGTTCGCCGAAACGGTCGCGCACGTCGAGCGGGTCGAGGGCGGTGAACGCGCCGAGGGTGCGCACCCCGAGTCGCAGGAGGAGCCCGCTGAGCTGCTCGTCGCGGAGCACCTGGACGGGGTACGGTGCCAGGAAATCCCGGGAGGCGCCGGGCGGGACGACCGTGCAGGGGGCCGTTCCCCGTGCGGCGATCTCGGCCGTGAAGGGGCCGTCGGCGACCCCGACGCGCACCTCGGGGTAGCCGGCGTCGGCCAGGATCGCGGAGAGCGCCGCCGCCGCCTCCGCCTCGCCCCCGTGGTAGCGCGAGATGCCCCTGGCTCGCAGGATCGCGAGGCCCGGGCGCAGGAGCGTGACCCCGGGGGCGTGTCTCTCGATGACCTGCAGCACCGGGGCGAAGGCCCGTTCGTCCTTCCCCGGGTCGTGCGGGAGGACCCGGAGCGAGGAGAGGAGTCCCTGGGCGACGCGGCGACGTTGGCCGATGCGGACGCCGTGCGCTCGGGCCGAGGCGGTGCACGCGACGACCGTGTTCGCCTGCACCAGGGCCGTGGGCGGATGCGGCTGCCCGCCACCCAGGGCCGCCCGCAGGGGCCAGTCCGGGAACCACAGCACGAGGACGCGGAGGGGAGCGTTCATCCTGCCTCCGCCCAGAAGAGGAGCTCTGACGGGGCGGAGGTGCCCGACGCCTCCGGTTCGACGGAGAGCGGGGGCAGGGCGGTCAGCTCGGCCACCGCCGTCTCGACGGCACCGTGTCCGCCGGGGAGCCGCACCCGCACACTCGAGGCGCGCGGGCTGTGCCTGGTCCGGGCGGTGACCGTCACCGTGCAATCGGAGAGCAGGCCCCACCCCTCTCCGAGCCCGTGCCAGTCGGGGTCGTGCAGGCGGATGGTGCCCTCGCTCTGCGCCCACCGCCCCGCGCCCGGTTCCTCGGCGACCAGCAGGGTGGAGCCGCGGTCGCGCAGTCGAGCACTCAGCCGTGCGACATCCGCATCCCGGGCCCTCGACTCCGGCTGGACGACGATCAGCGGCACCACTTCGGCGAGGGCGGAGGTCACTGCGAGCCAGCGGTCTCCGGGAGACGGGACGAGGATGAGCCTGGTCAGGTCGATGCCGTAGGCGGCGGCGGCCTCCACCCCGAGGGTCGGCATGCCGATCACCGCGCACCAGTGCCCTTTGCCCGAGGCGGCACTGAGCAGCGCCAGCACGAGGGCCGGGGAGGGGGAGACCGTGTAGGAGGTGCCGGTCTGGAGTCCCTCCTCGGGCAGCAGCGCAGCGAAGGCGGGGTCGAGGGGGAGCAGGGTGTGCTCGCTGCGCCGCCGCTGCATCCGGCTGATCTCGCGGCGCAGCCGCAGCACCTCTCCGGCGCGGTTGTCGCTGGTCGGAGAGAGCGCGGTCATCGCATCGAGCCCGATCCCCATGCATCCATCCTCGAAGATATGTACGAATAAAGCAAGTGACGTGAACGACGCTAATTCGTACATCGGACATCCGTGAAACCCTGTCCACAGGGGGTCATCGGCGCGCATGCTGCTCGCCTAGCCTGCCCGGATGGATCTCCGACTCGCCCTCATCGGCCTGGTGCACGGCGCCCTCCTCGGCGTCGGCGGATGGCTGGTCGTGATCGACGCCCGCACGCACCGTCTCCCCAACCGCATCGTGCTGCCCACGCTCGCCGCCCTGCTCCTGCTCGTCACCGGGGATGCCGTCGCGACGGGTCGGCCCGAGCCGATGATCCGTGCCCTGCTCGGCGGCGTCCTGCTCGGTGGCTTCTACCTGGTGCTGCGCGTGATCAGTCGCGCCGGCATGGGCGGGGGAGACGTCAAGCTCGCGGCGGTCATCGGGCTGCTGCTCGCGTGGCACGGCTGGACGGCGCTCGCGCTCGGCGCGGCGTCCGCGTTCGTCCTCGGAGCCCTGTACGCGCTCGTGCTGATGGCGCTGCGGCGCGCCGACCGGGCGACCAGGATCGCGTTCGGACCGTGGATGATCGCGGGAGCCGTCCTCGGTGTCCTGCTCGGCTGAGCGGCCGGGCGCCGCGCGGATGGGGGAGGTCGGGTCTACTCTGGGCACATGGCACTCGCACGACTCCACGGCGGCCCGCTGGACGGGCAGATCATCCCCCTCGGCGATGCGGACGACAAGCTGATCGTCCCCTACAGCGAGACGCAGGTGGTGTACAACCGCCGCGGCGAGCCGCAGAACACGGGCGAGGGCGACGGCCCGACCGAGGTCGACTACTGGTTCGAGGAGTCGCTCGAAGACCTCACGCTCGAGGATGACTGAGCCCTCCCGCACGGTCGAGGTCGAGCGCACGTACGACGTCGACGACGACACTCCGCTCCCGCGGTGGGAGGCGATCCCGGGGGTCGATGCCGTGTCGTCCGGTGAGCACCGTGCCCTGGACGCGCACTATCTCGACACCGACGACGGCGCCCTCGCGCGCTCGGGCGTCGCGCTGCGTCGCCGCACGGGCGGCCCGGACGAGGGCTGGCACGTGAAGGGGCCGCGGCAGGGCGACGGACGCCTGGAGCTGGGGTGGCCGCTCGGCGACACCGGAGAGACCGTTCCCGCCGTGGTCGTCGAGGCGATCTCCGGCTGGACGACGGCGCCGCTGACCCCCCTCGCGCGCATCGAGAACGACCGCACGGCCTACCTGCTCACGGGGCCGCGCGGCGTCGTGGCGGAGTTCGTGGACGATCGCGTCCGTGCGACCGACGTCCGCCGTGGCACGCGCCGCGCGTGGCGTGAGTGGGAGGTGGAGCTCGGTCCCGCCGCTCCCGCCGATGAGGCAGGACGCGCAGCCCTGTTCGCCGCGGTCGAGGGCGTGGTGCGTGCGGCCGGCGCCCGTGAGGCGTCCTCCGAGTCGAAGCTCGCCAGAGCGCTCGGGTTCTAGGCGCGCGACGGCCACGACGCAACCCCTTTTCCCCGGAGCTCGCCGGGTGGTTGAGTGGGCCCATGAGCCGACCGCCCGTGCTTCGATCGCTGCAGACGATCGTCCCCGAGACCGTTCTCGTGCAGGAGCAGGTGCGTGAGGTCTTCGCCGCCCAGCCCGGTCTCGGTCGGCTGGCTCAGCGCATCGTGTCGACCTCCTTCCGCGTGTCGGGGATCGACACACGGCACACCGTGATCGATGAACTCGCCGAGGGGGCGGAGCCGGACGAGCCGCTGTTCTACGACCGTCGCTCCGGTCGACTGCTCGCCCCGGGCACGAAAGCACGCAACGACTACTACACGCGGGAGGCCTCGCGGCTCTTCGTCGAGGCCGCCCGTCGCGCGCTCGACGCGGATCCCGACGTGACCGCCGCCGATGTCACGCACGTGATCACGGTGTCCTGCACGGGCTTCCACGCACCGGGACCGGAGTACGAGATCGTGCGGGGGCTCGGTCTGTCCGATGCGGTCCAGCGGTATCACCTGGGCTTCATGGGCTGTTACGCCTCCATGCCTGCGCTGCGGGCCGCTGCTCAGTTCTGCGCGGCCGATGAGAACGCGGTCGTGCTGGTCGTGAGCGTGGAGCTCTGCACCCTGCACCTGCGCTCCTCGGAGGATCCGGACACGATCGTGGCCTCCTCCCTCTTCGCCGACGGCGCTGCAGCGGGCGTCGTCACCGCGCGCGACCTCCCCTCGTCCGTTCCCGCGCTCCGCCTCGACGGCTTCCACACCGCGATCGTCCCGGAGGGCGTGGACGACATGGCCTGGACGATCGGCGACTCGGGGTTCGAGATGATCCTGTCGACCGCGGTGCCGCAGATCATCGGCGCGTCCATCATCGGGGCGCTGGGCCCGCTCTACTCCCGGGAGGACGGCCTCGCGGAGGCGTTCGCCGCCGGACGGGTGGGTGAACAGGTGCGGCACTGGGCGATCCATCCCGGCGGGCGGAGCATCCTCGACAAGGTGCAGGAGCGGATGGCGCTGAGCGACGCACAGCTGCGACCGGCGCGCGAGACGCTGCGCGAGTACGGCAACATGTCGAGTGCGACCGTGCTGTTCGTGCTGAAGCGGATCCTGGAGCGCGAGGGGGCCGAGCCGGGCGACCGCGTGGCTGCGATGGCGTTCGGCCCCGGTCTCACGGCGGAGAGCGCGCTGCTGACCGTGGTCGCCCCGGCGGCTTCATGAGTGTGGATCTCCGGGTCCGCGCGACCGACGTGCAGGAGCTGATGGACGACCCGCAGGCCGATGAGGAGATGCTCGGTCGCACGTACCAGCGGTTCGGTGCCGTGAACGCGGTGGTCTCCCGGCCCGGACGCCTCTACCGTCAGGACATCCGCCCGCGCGCGGCCGCCCGCCGGATCCGCATCCTGGACATCGGCGCGGGCGGCGGAGATCTGTGCCGCCTTCTCGTGCGGCGGCTGCGGCGGGACGGGCTCGAGGCCGACGTCACGGCGCTGGATGCGGATGAGCGCGCGATCCGGTGGGCGTCAGCGCACGACGTGGGGCTGGGCATCCGCTACCGGTGTGCGCTGTCGTCCGAGCTCGTCGAGGAGGGCGATCGGTACGACGTGGTGCTGTCGAATCACGTCCTGCATCACCTGGATGCCGGGGAGTTCGACGCGGTGCTGCGCGACTCGCAGGCCCTCACCGCTCCGGGCGGGCTGGTCTCGCATCACGACATCGCGCGCGGCCGCCTGGCGTACACGGCTTTCGCGGGTGCCACGTGGCCGCTCTCCCGCACACTGCTCGCCGGTTCCTTCATCCGCGTGGACGGTCTGCGCAGTATCCGGCGCTCGTACACCGCGCGGGAGCTCGCCGCACTGGCGCCGTCGGGATGGAGCGTGCGCAGTCGTCTTCCCGCGCGACTGGAGCTGCGGTGGGAGGCGCCGCGTGCCGGGACATGACGTGCTCGTGGTCGGCGGCGGCCCCGTCGGGCTGCTCGTGGCGTGCCTGCTGGCACAGGACGGTCGGCGGGTGCGCGTGCACGAGCAGCGCGCGGAGCCCGGACGGCGGACGCGCGCGATCGGCATCCACCGTCCGGGGCTCGATGCCCTCGACGCGGCAGGGGTGGGCACAGCAGTGCGAGCGGAGGCGCTGCGACTGACGGGCGGCGAGGTGCGCAGCAGGGGGCAGCGCCTCGCGTCACTGGACTTCACCGCGGAGCGACCCGTCTACACACTGCCGCAGCCGCGGACGGAGGGGCTGCTGCGGGAGCGGTTGCAGCGTCTGCAGGGGGATGCGCTGGGCCTGGGCTCGACCGTCCGCTCGGTGCGCGATGACGGCACGGTCGTGCGGGTGGGCGTCGACGGCACCGACGGGCGGCGCGAGGAGACGGCGTCGATGGTCGTGGTCGCCGACGGTGTGCGCAGTCGTCTGCGTCGCGCGTTCGGGGTGGGCTGGGCGCGCCGACCGGGGCGGGCGCGCTACGCGATGCTCGACGTGGAGGCGCCGACGACCGACGACCGCGCGGTGCTGTTCTTCGAGCCGGACGGCCTCGTGGAGTCGTTCCCCCTCCCCGGCGGCCGTCGGCGGTGGGTGGTGCGCGAGGGTCAGGGTGGTCCGGCGGCGTCCGCGGCCGAGCTCGCGGCG
>NZ_SSDM01000059.1:0-2327 GCF_004794375.1 Microbacterium sp. K35
CCGCCCCGCGTGGCCCAGCTGCACCCCGGGAACGGCGCCCGCGGCACCCACGACCTCGGCGACCCGACCCCACCCCGGCACCTGCTCGTCGCTCCACAGCCCCGCGTCGAACGGCGAGATGCGGCCCCGCGGATGCACGGCCGTCGCCTCGGCGATCACGAGCCCCGCACCACCCAGGGCGAAGCGTCCGAGATGCGCGACGTGGAAGTCGGTCACGAAGCCCTCACGGGACGCGTACATGCACATGGGGGAGATGCCGATGCGGTTGGGCAGCGTCACGGAGCGCAGGGTCAGTGGCGAGAACAGGGTCATGGCGACTCCGGGAGACGGGGGAGGCGGAGGACGGTGGCGAGCACGGCGGTCACGGCACCGCACAGCGCTGCGGCGCCGAAGCACAGCAGAAGCGCCTGCTCGGACAGGAAGGACGGATCGGCGGCCGAGGGCAGGGCGGTGATCGCGAACGCGAAGAGAGCGGCGACGACCGCGCCGGACAGCGTGCGGATGACCGAGTTCACGCCGTTCGCGGTGGCGACCTCGTCTGGAGGGACCGAGGCGGTGATGAGCGACGGCATCGCCGCGAACGCGAACGCCACCCCCGCGCCGACCAGTGCCGAGCCGAGCAGGACGGGCAGGGCCGCGCCGTGGAACAGCATCCGCAGCAGGAACGCCGCGGCCATGAGCGACGACCCCAGCAGCAGGGCGCGCTGCCCGCCGAAGCGGCTGATCACACGGGCGGCGAGGGGCGCGAGGGCGATCATCGTCACGGCGGACGGCAGCAGGAAGAGCCCGGCGGCGGCGGTCGTGGTGGCCAGGCCGTAGCCGGTCGCGGCGGGTGCCAGGGCCTCCTGGGTGGTGAGCAGGTGGTTGGCGTACATGCCGGCCGTCGCGAAGAACGAGGCCACGTTGATCGGCAGGATCGGTGCGCGCAGGCTCGTGCGCACGTCGATCAGCGGTGCCGGGTGCCGTCGCTCCCACAGCAGCCAGGCGAGCAGTGCCGCGGCCGCGAGTGCCGCGAGTCCGAGCGTCGGCACGCTGGCCCATCCCCAGTACTGACCCCGCGAGATGGCGAGCAGCAGGGCCGTGAGCCCGAGCGCGAGCAGCACGGCCCCGATGCCGTCGAATCCCCGCACGGGTCGCGTGGGGGCTTCATCGATGCGCAGCCGGATGAGCACGCAGAACACGGCGCCCACGATGGCGGAGCACCAGAACACGGCCGGCAGTCCGCCCCACGCGAGCAGCGGCCCGGCGAGCACGAGGCCCAGCGCGGAGCCCATGCCGAGCGTGCCGCTCATGAGGGCGATGCCGAGCACGGCGCGGCGGCGGGAGACGAGGGCGCTCAGGAGGGCGATGCCGATCGGCACCACGGCGGTGCCGAATCCCTGGAGCGCCCGGCCGATGAGCACCGCGAGGAATCCGGGCACGACGGCCGCGATGACCGATCCGGCGACGAGCAGCGCCATGGCCACGAGCAGCATCCGCCGGCGGCCGTGCAGGTCGGCGAGCCGCGTCACCACCGGTGTGCCGACCACCCCGGTGAGCAGGGTGACCGTGATGAGCCAGGACGCATCGGCGGCCGTGGTGCCGAGCAGGGCGGGCATGAGCGGCAGGATGGGCACGATGAGCGTGAACTGCAGGGAGGTCAGCATGCCGCATGCGGCGAGCAGTGCGACCACTGCGCGCTCGTGGCGCTCTCGTCCCGACTCCACTGTCACCGTCCCGCTCGCGGGACCGCGTCCCAGGCGTCAGGCTAGCCGGATCTCGTGAAATGAACAAGCGATTGCTAGGGTGGTGTCATGAACGCGGTAGCGGACGACGTGGTCCCCGTCGACGAGGCGGAGCGGACGGCGTGGGATCGCGGCGAACTGCGCCCGCCCGCCGAGATCGCCCCCGGCCTGTGGTGCATCCCGGTCGAGATCCCCGAGGGTACGCTGCCCGGCACGCTCGCCTACGCCGTGCTCGGCGGCGACGGCGTGCACCTGATCGATCCGGGGTGGGACACCCCGGGCAACCTGTCCCGCATCGAGGAAGCGCTCGCCGCCGCCGGCCGCGCGCTGTCCGAGCTCGCGACGGTCGTCGTGACCCACCACCACCCCGACCACCTCGGGCTTGCCGCACGGCTCCGCGACCGCACGGGAGCCCGCATCGCGATGTCGTCCGCCGAGCGTCGGGTGCTGGGTGTCGTGGTCGATCCCGCAGCCACCGACCCCGCGGCCTACCGCCATACGGTCGAGCGCTGGGGCGTCCCCCGCGATCGCCACGCCGAGCTCCTGGCGTCGTTCACGCGTCCGTCCCTCACCGGCGACGTGGAGCCCGACGTGCTGCTCGCC
>NZ_SSDM01000060.1:0-4114 GCF_004794375.1 Microbacterium sp. K35
TCGCCTGGCGCGCTCTCCAGGAACTGCGAGATGCGGCGCGCCAGGCGATCGGGCAGCCGGGCGACGTCGGCGATCTGCGCCCATCCGGCGAGCTGCGGCGGAAGCACGGGCGCGTGCCCGGTCAGCCGTGGCGTGCGCACGCGCTGGCTGTACGTGCCGGCGACGAGGTCGCCCAGTCGCTGCGAGCGGGAGGTGAACGCGCCCACCAGCACCGCCAGGCCGCCGAACGTGAGGTAGATCTCCAGCACGCCGAGGAGCGCGCGGATGAAGGCGTGCCGGAACCCGGCGGCGCCGCCGTCCAGGCGCACGATGCGCCCGCCGACCGCGAGCTTGCCGAGGCTGCGTCCCTTCAGGGCGACCTCCATCGTGATCGGCAGGACGACGAAGCTCACCACGAGCGCGGAGACGGTGGCGATGCGGTCGGTCGCCTCGTCGAGCACGCCGGCGTCGAGCAGCCAGATGCGCAGGAAGATCCACAGCACGAAGACGCCGTAGCCCACGAGCATGTCGATGATCGCTCCCGCGGCGCGGAGCACGAACCCGACCGGCTGCACGTCGATCGCGACCGCCTCACCGGAGAGCACCTCGTCGGAGACGTCGATCTGCGCGGACATGAGTACAGTAAATCAGGTGGATGCCGATGCCCTGACCGACGTCCGCCGGTCCGAGTGGGAGCGGCTGGATCAGCTCAGCCGCGCTCGCCTCGACGGCGCGGGGGTCGACGAGCTCATCGTGCGCTACCGCGCCGCATCCGCCGACCTCGCCGAGCTCAAGACCTCCGTCGGCGACTCGCCGCAGGGCGCCTACCTCTCGACGATCCTGGTGCGCGCGCGACTGCGGCTCACCGGCGCCTCCGACAGCATCCTCACCCAGGTCGGGCGCTTCTTCGGGCTCCAGCTCCCCGCCGCCCTGTACCGGCTGCGCTGGACCACCCTGATCATCGCGGTCGCGTTCATCGCGGTCGCCGTGGGCGTCGCGGGCTGGATCGCGAGCGATCCGGCGCTGGTGGCGACGCTCGGCCCGCCCGACGCCCTGGAGCAGTACGCCGACGAGAGCTTCACCGGGTACTACACCGAGAACCCCGCTGCCGTGTTCATGGGCATGGTGTGGACGAACAACGCCTGGATCGCGATGCAGTGCGTGCTGTTCGGCGTCACGGGCATCTGGCCGATCTACATGCTGCTGCAGAACGCCATCGGGCTCGGCACGTCAGGCGCGGTCATGGCGGCCCACGACAAGGCCGACCTCATGGTGCTCTACATCCTGCCGCACGGCATGCTCGAGATGACCTGCATCTTCGTCGCAGCCGCCGCCGGGCTGCACGTGTTCTGGGCGTGGGTGGCGCCGGGTCGCCGGTCGCGCGGTGAAGCGCTGGCGGAGGAGGGGCGGGCCCTCGCCACGGTCGCGATCGGGCTTGTCTTCGCCCTGTTCCTGTCGGGCCTGGTGGAGGGTTTCGTCACGGGCTGGGCGCTGCCGTGGCCGGTCAAGATCGGCATCGGGGCCGCGGCGCTCGCCGTGTTCCTCGTCTACATGCTCGCCATCGGCGGACGGGCGTATCGCCGCGGGGAGAGCGGCGACCTGGTCGAGTACGAGGCCGGCACGCCGCGGCTCGTCGCCGGCTGACGACGGCCCCGGTCACAGCCGTCCGGCGGCCTTGAGCTCCAGGTAGCGGTCGGCGATCCGGGGTGGGAGCGCCTCGGGGTCGGCGGCGATGGCCTCGCCGCCCGCCCGCCGGATCGCGTCGGCCACGTTCTCCGCGTCACGGAGCGTCCGCTCGGCCGCTGCGGCGACGTACACCTCCTCGCGCGAGCCCCTGGCGCGCGCCAGCGCGGCGATCCCGTCGTCGGTGACCGAGCCGACCAGCACGGTCGTCGCCCGCGACGCGGTCGGGAATGCGCCGAGGAAGCCGCGTGCGGACTCCGCCGCGTCCTGCGCCGTGAGCGCGACGATCAGCGAGGGGCGCGTGGTCAGGGTGCGCACCGCCGCGAACGCGCTCTGCCAGTCGGTGTCCACGAGTCGTGCGTGCACGGGGGCCATGGCGTCGGTGAGCGCGGGAAGGAGCGCGGTGCCGTCGACGCCGGTGACCCTGGCCCGGACGACCCGGTCGAACATCAGCAGGTGCACGTGGTCGCCCGCGCGGGAGGCGAGGGCCGCGAGCAGGAGCGCGGCCTCGAGGCTCGCATCCAGGCGGGTGCCGTCGCCCACGCGGGCCGCTGCCGTGCGACCCGTGTCGACGAGGATGACGACGTGGCGGTCGCGTTCCGGGCGCCAGGTCCGCAGCATCGTGGTCCCGGCCCTGGCGGTCGCGCGCCAGTCGATCGAGCGCACGTCGTCGCCCCGCACATACTCGCGCAACGAGTCGAACTCGGTGCCCTGACCGCGCACCTGGATGCTCGTGTTGCCGTCGAGCTCCCGCAGCCGGGCGAGCCGGGAGGGGAGGTGCTTGCGGGAGCTGAACGCGGGCAGCACGCGGATGGCGCCGCGGACGAGGTGGCGCGCCTGCCGTCCCGCGATGCCGAGGGGCCCGCGCGAGCGGATCACGACGAACTCGCTCACCAGCTCGCCGCGACGGCGAGGATGCAGCGGCAGCTCGACCCGTCCGCGCTCACCCGACGCGATGCGCAGGCGCTGGCGCTCCAGGGGCGCACCGGCGGTGGGCTGCCAGGCGTCGCGGATCACGGCGTCGAGCGTCCGCGTTCCGTGGTTGTGCAGGGCCACGCTGACCGGCACGGGTTCGCCGAGGCGCGCCCGCGCGGGCAGCCGGCGGGTGACGGTCACCGCGCGGGGACTCGCCGCCCGCACCACGTCGAACACCACGAGCAGGGCGCACAGCGCGAGCCAGCCTCCGAGCACGGCGTACGGCGGCACCCCCGCGAGACCGGTCAGGACCAGCGGGACGATGCCGACGGCGAGGGCGACGGCGAGGCGTCCGGTGACGAACACCTAGATCGGCACCCTGGTCTGCTGCACCACGGAGGTGAGCACCGCGTCGGCGGACACGCCCTCCATCTGCGCGTCGGGCCGCAGCTGCAGCCGGTGGCGCCAGACGGGGACGAGCATGGTCTGCACGTGGTCGGGCGTCACGGCCGTCGACGCGTTGAGCCAGGCCCAGGCCTTGGCGGCAGCGAGGAGTCCGGTCGAGGCGCGCGGGCTCGCGCCGAGCTCCACGGAGGGGGACTGGCGGGTGGCCCGTGCCAGGTCGACGACGTAGCCGAGCACGTCGTCCGTGACCTCGACGGCGGCGGCCGCGTGCTGGGCGGCGCGGATCTCCTCGGCGGACACCACGGCCTCGACGCCCGTGAGCTCGCGCGGCGAGAAGCCCTGCGCGTGGCGCCGCAGCACCGACACCTCGGCGTCGCGCTCCGGCATGCCGACGACGAGCTTCATCAGGAACCGGTCGAGCTGCGCCTCGGGGAGCGAGTACGTGCCCTCGTGCTCGATCGGGTTCTGGGTCGCGGCGACCAGGAACGGATCGGGCAGCGTGCGGCTCACGCCGTCGGCCGACACCTGACGCTCCTCCATGGCCTCCAGGAGCGCGGCCTGCGTCTTCGGCGGCGTGCGGTTGATCTCGTCCGCCAGCAGGATGTGCGTGAACACGGGTCCGGCGCGGAAGTCGAACTCGCCCGTCCTGGCGTCGTACACGAGTGAGCCGGTCACGTCGCCGGGCATGAGGTCGGGCGTGAACTGCACGCGCTTGGTGTCGAGCCCCAGGGCCCTGGCGAACGACCGCACGACCAGCGTCTTCGCGACGCCGGGCACGCCCTCCAGGAGCACGTGACCGCGGGCGAGCAGCGACACCAGCAGACCGGTGACGGTGCCCGCCTGGCCGACCACGGCCTTGTCGACCTCGGTGCGGACGCGGTGCATGGCCTGGCGCAGCGCGGCGTCGTCGATGGGACGGTTGTCGTCGGTCACGGGGTCTCCTCGGATTCCGGGGTGAGCGGGGGTCGGTCGGGGCGGCGGGGCGTCATCCGTCGTCGCTCCGCGCGGTGCGGGCGGTGTCCTCGACGGCGGTCTCGAGCTCGTCGAGCTGGCGCGCGAGGGCGATCAGGGCGGCGTCGTCGGCGGGTGGCGCTCCGGCGAGCAGCGCCTGCAGGGTGCCGCGGGGGATCCG
>NZ_SSDM01000061.1:0-4910 GCF_004794375.1 Microbacterium sp. K35
CGCCCGTGCCCTCGGCCGCGGCGTCGGCGGCGCGCTCCGGACGACGGGAGCGCTCGGTCTTGACCGGCTCCTTCTTCGGCGCGGAGACCAGACGGCCCTTGGTGCCCTCGGGGATGTCGAGGTCGGTGTACAGGTGCGGGCTCGACGAGTACGTCTCGATCGGCTCCGGCTGGCCGAACTCCAGCGCCCGGTTGATGAGGGCCCACTTGTGCAGGTCCTCCCAGTCGACGAACGTGACCGCGATACCCGTCTTGCCCGCCCGGCCCGTGCGACCCGCGCGGTGGAGGTACGTCTTCTCCTCATCGGGGATCGTGTGGTTGATCACGTGCGTGACGTCGTCCACGTCGATGCCGCGGGCGGCGACGTCGGTCGCGACCAGCACGTCCTTCTTGCCCGCCTTGAACGCCGCCATCGACCGCTCGCGCTGGTCCTGACCCATGTCGCCGTGCACGCCGCCCACGTTGAACCCGCGGTCGCCCAGCTCGTCGACGAGACGCTGAGCGGCACGCTTGGTGCGGGTGAAGATGACGGTCTTGCCGCGGCCCTCGGCCTGCAGGATGCGGGCGATGACCTCGTCCTTGTCGAGCGAGTGTGCGCGGTAGACGAGGTGCTTGATGTTGGCCTGCGTGAGACCCTCGTCGGGGTCGTTCGCGCGGATGTGGATCGGGTTGGTCATGAACCGGCGGGCCAGTGCCACGATCGGCCCGGGCATGGTCGCCGAGAACAGCTGGGTGTGGCGCACGGCCGGGACCTTCTGGAAGATCTTCTCGATGTCGGCGAGGAAGCCCAGGTCGAGCATCTTGTCGGCCTCGTCGAGCACGACCTCGGTCGCGTTCGACAGGTCGAGCAGGCGCTGACCGGCCAGGTCGATCAGACGGCCGGGGGTGCCGACGACGATCTGCGCGCCCGCCTTGAGCTGGTCGATCTGACCCTCGTAGGCCTTGCCGCCGTAGATGGCGACGACGCTGGTCGAGCGGTTGCTGGTGAGCAGGTCGATGTCTTCGTACACCTGCACCGCGAGCTCGCGGGTGGGGACGACGATCAGCGCCTTGACGCCGTGCTCCGGGTCCTTCCCGAGCCGCTGCACGACGGGGATGCCGAAGCCGAAGGTCTTGCCGGTACCGGTCTTGGCCTGGCCGATGATGTCCTGGCCAGGCAGGCCGAGGGGGATGGTCTGCTCCTGGATCGGGAAGGCATCCACGATGCCCTTCGCGGCCAGTGCGTCGACGATGTCCTGATCGATGCCGAGATCGGCGAAAGTTGTCACTGTTTTCAGATTGCCTGTCCGGCGACCCGCGGGGATCGCCACGTAAACGGAGCCACGCCGTCTCTTGTGCCACAGGCGCGGGGCCCCGCTCCGACGGCGGGGACAGGGACAGCCTACCGGAGCCCCTCTCTCCGCCAGGAAGAAGCGCGGGCCCGAGTATTGTGAACGACGTGGTGGACTCGGGAGGACGGCCTCGTGGTTAAGTGGTTCTGGCAGCGCGACCGTGCGCCGCGGCGCGCCCTCGCACTGCGCAGTCGCGGCGAGCAGGGCGATGCGACCCGGGTCGATTTCGCCGAGCTGGCGCCCGAGCTTCCGCGCTTCCTCGGTCAGGCCGCCTACCTGCAGCTCGGCTACTTCGAGACGCTGACGCGACTCATCCGCGCGACACCCGAGCTGTCCGAGAAGGAGGCCCTGTCGCGCGCGGCGGGTGCCGCACTCACCAAGCACCGCGGCATCGTCGACCTGATCGCCGAGCGCGGAGACGACCCCACGCAGCTGATGCTCCCCTTCCGCGAGCACCTCGACGCGTTCCGCCGCAAGACCATCGGCGCGCGCCCCCGGGAGACGCTCCTCGCCGTGTACATCACCGCGGGTATGCTCGACGACTTCTATCTCGCCCTCGCGTCCAGCTACGGAGAGCCGGGGCGGCGCGTCGCCGAGATCCTGCGCGAGGACGACGCCAGGCACGAGCTCGTCGCGATCATCCAGGAGACGATCGAGAGCGACGAGGAGTGGCGGTCGCTGCTGTCGATGTGGGCGCGGCGCCTCGTGGGCGACACGATCCTCGTGTGCCGTGCCGCGCTGCGACCCGAACTGCTCGCCGTCGAGGAGGAGCGCATCGAGCCGGTCTACACCGAGCTCATGGGCGCGCATGCTCGACGCATGGACGCGATGGGCCTCGCCTCCTGAGCGGGCGGGCCCGCCGGGTCAGATCCCGAGCGCGGCCTTCGTCTCGGCGTCCGAGCGCCGGCGCAGGGCGGTGACCCCGACCGCGACCGCGGCCGAGACCACCACGGAGCCGAGGATGCTCGCGAGCCAGAGCCACGGGCTGTCCTCGCCGACGCCCGCCCACTGGAGCACGGTGTAGAGGAGCGCCGCGGTGGCGGTGGCGACGGCCGGAGCCAGGGCCACGCCCCGGAGCTCACGGCCGCCGACGACGTAGTGCACGGCGATGCCGAGCGCGCACGCCGCGATCAGGGCGAGGAGGATGTACATCGGCGGTCAGGCGACGAAGCCGACGCGGCGCGACTCCTCGGTGCCCAGCTCGATGAAGGCGAGGTTCGCGGTCGGCACGATGTAGGAGTTGCCCTTCACATCGGCGAAGCTCAGGTGGCTCGCGCTCTGCTCCAGCGCCGCGGAGACCTGGGTGCGGACCTCGTCCGCCGAGGCGGCGGTGTCGAAGCTCAGCTCGCGGCCGGTGTTGATGATGCCGATGCGGATTTCCACGCGTGCTCCTTGAAGTTCGTCGGACTCGCCAACTCTATCGCGCGGCACCGGGGCCGGATCGGCCGTCGCCGCCGGTTTCGCCAGCAGCGCACAGCGCGCCCGCGCGGGGCGGGCGACGCCCATGTCGGCCGCTCCCGTTAGCGTGGAGGACATGACTTCGGATGCCGCTCAACGTGCCGTGATCATGGCGCCGCCGACCGCGTCCGGCGTCATCATCGGTGCCCCGGGCACCGGCAAGACGACGGTGCTGGTCGACCGCATCGTGCGGCTCATCGACGAGGAGGGGCTGCGGCCGGAAGAGGTGCTCGCGCTCACCCCGAGTCGACAGGCCGCGACGGCGCTGCGCGATCGCATCGGCGTGCGCGTGGGACAGGCGACCCCCGGCCCGCTCGCCCGCTCGCTCGGTTCGTTCGCCTTCCAGCTCGTCCGCGGGGCGATGGTGCGCGAGGGCGCCGAGCCGCCCGCGCTGCTGACGGGCGCCGACCAGGACCGCATCATCGCGGAGCTGCTCGCGGGAGACACGGAGGACGGCCGCATCGCCTGGCCCGAGTCGCTCAGCGCCTCCGTGCGGGCGTCGAGAGGATTCCGGTCGGAGCTGCGCGCGTTCCTGGCCGAGTGCACCGAGCTGGGCGTGCACCCCGAGGAGCTGCGGTCGTCGGGCAACGAGGTGTGGGCGGCCGCTGCGGAGTTCCTGGTGGAGTACCGCACGGTGCTCGACGCCCTGCGATCGGCCCACCGCGACGCGGCCGACCTGCTCAGCGAGGCGAGCGCGATCCTGCGCACGGCCGATGCCGCCACCCTCGGCCCGCTCGCGCCCGTGCGCGCGGTGCTGATCGACGATGCGCAGGAGCTCACGCGCGGGGGCATCGCGGTCGTCCGGGCACTGCTCGACCGCGGGGTCGCGGTGCTGGCCTTCGGCGACCCCGACATCTCGTCCGGGGCGTTCCGTGGCGCGAGCCCCGAGCTCTTCTCGCAGCTGGCGGGGGCGCTCGGCGACGTGCACGTGCTCGACGGGGCGCACCGACAGCACGCCGCGCTCACCGCGCTCACCCGCACCGTGACGCAGGCGATCGGGGTGTCGGGGCGCGTGGAGCATCGGCGGGCGCCCGCGCCGCTCGCGGGGGAGGACGAGGCCCCCGTCGTGTCCACCTTCCTCGCGCCGTCGCCCTACGAGGAGTTCGACCGCATCGCGGGGGTGATGCGCGACTGGCATCTGAGCGACGGAGTGCCGTGGGATCGGATGGCGGTGATCGCCCACGACACCCGTCAGGTCACCGCCCTGGAGACCGAGCTGGCGGCGCGGGAGATCCCCACGCGAGCCGCCGGGGTGCAGCGACCGCTCGGCAGCGAGGGGATCGTGCGCGACATCGTCGGGATCGTCCGTCTCGCGCTGACCCCCGACGAGGAGCGGACGGTACAGGCGTGGGAGGACGCACTGCGGACGCCGTTCGGGGGCATGGATGCGATCGCCCTCCGACGACTCAGGGCGCGGCTGCGGCATCTCGAACTCGCCGGCGGGGGATCGACGCCCGCGCGCGAACTGCTGCGTCAGGCTCTGTCGCAGCCCGCGACCCTCACCCTCATCGACGCCCCCGAGTCGCGCACGGCGGAGCGCTTCGCGGAGACGGTCGAGGCGGTCGCCAGGGCCGCCGCGGAGGGCGAGACCATCCACGATCTGCTGTGGCGCGTGTGGGAGCAGGCCAGGGCGGTGGACGGTCGCCGGCTGTCGGTGGCGTGGCGGGAGATCTCGCTGCTGCCGACCGGGGCGGAGACCGCGCGCTCGCTCGACGCGCTGGTGGCCCTGTTCGACGCGGCCAAGCGGTTCGTGGAGCGCACGCCGAACGAGAAGCCCGAAGTGTTCGTGCGCGACATCCTCGACAGCGAGGTCCCGGAGGACACGCTGTCGACGCCGGAGCGTCCCGGCACGGTCACCCTGCTCACCCCCGCGACCGCATTGGGCACGGAGTTCGACGCGGTCGTCGTCGCCGGGGTGCAGGACGGCGTCTGGCCCAACGTACGGCTGCGCGGCGGGCTCCTGCAGACGTGGCGGCTCCCCGGGGCGCTCGCCGCCGCCCGCACCGGTGTGCCCGACGAGCCGCCCGGTGTGCTCGACCGCCGACGGGCGGCCCTGCACGACGAGCTCCGTCTGTTCGTGCGGGCGATCTCGCGCGCCCGCGGCCGACTGCTGATCACGGCG
>NZ_SSDM01000062.1:0-6981 GCF_004794375.1 Microbacterium sp. K35
CGTGGGCGGCGATGAACACGGCCGCATCGCCCGCCCACGCGGCGGCGACGAGCGCCACGGCCTGCAGGGCGCTGCCGAGCAGCAGTGTCGTGCGCGGGGGCTTCCGCGTCAGCAGCGGACCCGAGGCCAGCACGCCCACCAGCAGCCCGGCGAAGAGCACGGGCACCGCGGCGCTGAGGTCGGCGCCGATGTCCCGCTGCGCCGAGGGCAGCACGGCGGGGACGAACGCCGCGGTCACGCCGAGTCCTGCGAACGCGCTGAACAGGCCGAGGCGGATCCGGCCGTCCGCGCCCGTCATGCGCCGTTGGCGCGCACGTGGTGCACGGCCGCGAACGTGTCGCGCAGCGCCTCCATCGAGCGGTCGTAGTTCGACTGGGCGACCCCGATGAAGATGCAGTCGACGACCATGAGCTGCGCGATGCGGCTGCCGAGCGCGCCGGAGCGGAAGCCGGTCTCGCGCGCGGCGGTCGTCAGCACGATGTCGGCCTGCCCGGCCAGCGGCGCGCCCGCGTGGTTGGTGATCGCGATCGTGGTGGCCCCCGCCTTGCGGGCGAGGAGGAGGAACTCGATGGTGTCGGTGGTCGCGCCGCTGTGCGACACCGCGATGGCGACGTTGCCGGGGCCGAGGGTGGCGGCGGAGGTCCAGGCGGCGTGCGGATCGGACCACTCCAGGGCCGTCCGCCCGATCCGGGTGAGCTTGCGCTGGAGGTCGAGGCCGACGATCGAGCTGGCCCCGACGCCGAAGATGTCGACGCGGCTCGACGACGTGATCGCCTCGACCGCGGCGCGCAGCGACTCGGTGTCGAGCACCTTGGCGGTGTCGGCGAGCGACAGCGTCTCGGCGAGGGAGACCTTCGCCACGATGTCGGCGAGCGTGTCGTTGCGGTCGATGTCGCCCGACACGGCGGGGAGCGCGGCGGTGTCGTATGTCTCGCGCTCCACCTCGCGCAGCACGTGGTTGCGCAGCTCGCGCACGTGCTCGTATCCCAGGCGCTTGCAGAAGCGGACGACGGAGGTGGTGGAGGTGTCGCAGCGGTGGGCGAGCTCGGCGACCGAGAGGCCGGCGGTGGCGGCCGGGTCGGCGAGGAAGAGATCGGCGATGCGCTGCTCGCTCGGGCGGAGCTCGGGGCGGATCGCCCGCATGCGCACCAGCACGGGGGGAGCGCCGGCGTCGTCGCGGGCGGCGTCGTGGGACATGTGTTCTCCGATCGGTGTTCATAACAGTAGAGGAACTTCTGTTACACCGACAGCGACCTTCGTGTACTTTTGGTACCACCCAGACCGACGATGTTCACGGGACGTCAGGCAGCATCGCCTGAACCCAGCCAGGGCGACGCGGTCCCAGCCAGGAGGAAACAGCATGAGCACAGTACGGCGGGCGTCATTCGGCGCTCTCTCCGCCGCGGGCGTCGCGATGGCGCTCGTCATCACCGGGTGTTCCGCGCCGGCGTCGAACCCCTCGCCCTCCGAGGGCGGCACCGCGGGCGGCGACCTCGTCATCGGCGTCACCAGCGACCCGGACACCCTCTTCCCGTGGAAGGCCACGCAGTTCCAGGCGGTCAACGTCCTGCAGAACCTGTACGGCACGCTCACCGAGTTCGACGAGGACCTGAACGTGGTGCCCGGCCTCGCCGAGTCGTGGGACGTCTCGGAAGACGGCCTCACCGTCACCTTCCACCTCCGCGAGGGCGTCACCTTCGCCGACGGCAGCACGTTCGGCTCCGAAGACGTGAAGTACTCCCTCGACGCGATCGCCGCCGAGGCCACCGCGGCCGTCGCGCGCAGCTCGCTGGCGTCCGTCACCGCGGTCGAGGCGACCGACGAGACCACCGTCACCCTCACCCTCAGCGCCCCCGACGCGGCCCTGCCCGCCAACCTCGCCGTGATCAACATGGCCATGCTCTCCTCCGACGACACCGAGGAAGCGCTCAACACCACCCCGAACGGCACCGGCCCGTTCGTGCTCGAGGACCGCACCGCCAGCCAGTCGCTCACGCTCGCCAAGAACGACGACTACTGGGGCGACAAGGCGCTGCTCGACACGGTCGAGTTCCGCGTGATCCCCGACGAGTCGTCGATCGTGTCGGCCATGCAGTCCGGCAACGTGCAGCTCGCGGTGTTCGACGACCCGCTGGTCGCCCAGACCGCCGAGGGCGCGAACGTCGAGGTCGCCACGACCCCGCAGCTCAGCTACCACGCCCTTCAGCTCAACGCCACGCGCGGCGACCTGGCCGACGTGAACGTGCGGCTCGCGATCCAGTGCGCGATCGACCGCGAGGAGGTGCTGGAGACCGCCGCGCTCGGCGAGGGCGAGGTCACCGGGCCCATCACGTCGCCGGCGTTCAAGTCCGACCCCGACGCGCGCCCGTGCCCGGAGCGCGACCTCGACAAGGCGGCCGAGTACCTGAAGAAGGCCGGCAAGGAGGACGGCGTCACGATCAAGACGATCGTGTCGCAGGGCGAGTACGCCACCTCCGTCAACGAGGCGCAGAACCTGAAGGCGCAGCTCGCCGACGCCGACATCACGCTCGACCTCGAGGTGCTCGAGTCCGGCGCGTTCGTCGACCGCTGGATCGCCGCCGACTTCGACGCCGCGGTCGCCCTCAACGGCGGACGCCCCGACCCCGACGGCATGTACGGGCGCTACTTCACCAGCACCGGCAACCTGAACAAGGTCGCGGGGTACTCCTCGCCCGAGCTCGACGCGCTGTTCGCGGAGGGCCGCCAGACCGCCGACACCGAGAAGCGCAAGGAGATCTACGCCGAGGTCTCCGAGAACCTCGAGGACAACGCCGCCTGGATCTGGCTGTTCACCAGCTACACCTACACGGCCACCGCCACCAGCGTGGACGGCTTCACCCCGATGGCGAACGGCTCGCTGCAGTACCTGCGGACCACCTCCATCCAGTAGCGGACCGGAGGGGGCGCGGCCGCCCGCGCCCCCTCCGTCCCCCTCCGACGACAGGCACCCTCACACGCGCATGTTCAGACAGCTCCTCCGCAACAGCGTGCTGCGACGCATCCTCGCAGCCCTCGGCACTCTCTTCGGGGTCGCCGTGTTCGTCTTCCTGATGCTGCGCGCCATCCCCGGCGACCAGATCAGCTCGGGACTCGGCACCGAGGCCGCCGCGCTCACCCCGGCGCAGCGTGAGGCTCTCGAGGCCTACTACGGCCTGGACCAGCCGCTGTTCGTGCAGTTCTTCTCCTGGCTGGGCAACATCTTCACCGGCAACCTCGGCTTCTCGTCGCGGGCGCAGACGAGCGTGCTCGACCTCACCGCGGCCGCCCTTCCCGTCACGTTCGAGCTCGCGATCCTCTCGATCGTGATCGCCCTCGCGATCGGCATCCCGCTCGGCATGCTGTCGGCCTCCAAGCCGGACTCGCTCCGCGACGGCGTCGGTCAGGTCGTGGGACTTGCGGGCCTCTCCATCCCGGCGTTCCTGCTCGGCACGGCACTGCTGGCGATCCTGGCGCAGTCGCTCGGCTTCAACCCCAACGGCCAGGGCTACGCGCGGCTGTTCGACGACCCGCTGCTGAACCTGCAGCAGATGCTGCTCCCGTCGATCGTGCTCGGCTTCGGCATCGCGGCGCCCATCATGCGCACGACCCGCACCGCCGTGCTGGAGATCCGCGCGAACGACTTCATCCGCACGGCCCGCGCGAAGGGCGTGCCGCCGCGCCGCCTCCAGGTGCGCCACGTGCTCGGCAACGCGCTGGTCCCGATCGTCACCATGACCGGCCTGCAGTTCGGCTACCTGCTCGGCGGCGCCGTCGTGGTGGAGCAGATCTTCTCGCTCCCCGGCATCGGCCGTCAGGTGCTGCTCGGCATCCAGCAGAAGGAGTACGCGCTCGTGCAGAGCACCGTGCTGGTGATCGCGCTCGCCTTCGTCATCGTCAACCTGCTCACCGACCTGCTGTACCGGGTCATCGATCCCCGGGTGCGTGCCGCATGACCGACATCTCTCAGACCCCGGCCCTCGCCCCCGGCGGAGGGCGCACCATGGAGCGCGTGCGTCTCCTGCTGCGCAGCCGCAGCGGGCTCGCCGGCCTCATCATCGTGTTCCTGCTGGCGGTGCTCAGCGTCGTGTCGGCGTTCGGCCTGCTGCCCTTCGACCCGCTGGCGCAGGATCCGCCGTCGCGCCTGCAGCCGCCGTCGGCCGTGCACTGGTTCGGCACCGACCAGTTCGGCCGCGACGTGTTCTCGCGCGTGGCCGCCGGCGTCGCGAACTCGGCGCTGATCTCGGTCGTCGCGGTGGCGTTCGCGACCGTGGTCGGCACGGTCTGCGGCCTCATCGCCGGCTTCTACCGCGGCATCTCCGACGGTGCGATCACCGCGGTCACCAACGTCCTGTTCGCGTTCCCGCCGCTGCTGCTGGCGCTGTCGCTCGCCTCGGTGTTCGACCGCAACTGGTTCACGATCGCGGTCGCCATCGCGATCGTCTACGTGCCGATCTTCATCCGCGTCACGCGCGGCCCGGTGCTGTCGCTGCGCGAGGTCGAGTACGTCAAGGCCGCCAAGAGCACGGGGCAGGGCCGCATGGCCACGATGTTCCGGCACGTGCTGCCCAACATCACGTCGATCATCATCGTGCAGGTCACGCTGTCGCTGTCGTGGGCCGTGCTGACGGAGGCGTCGCTGAGCTTCCTCGGCCTCGGCACGCCGCCGCCCGCGCCGTCGCTCGGCTCGATGATCTTCGAGGCGCGCACGCTCGTCACCATCGCGCCGTGGACCATGATCGCGCCCGGCGTGGTCGTGGTGCTGCTCGTGGTCGGGCTCAACCTGCTGGGCGACGGGCTGCGCGACAGCCTCGACCCGCGGAACCGGGGGAAGCGATGACCCTGGAGGATCTCGGCGCCCTCGCCACCGAGGCCAGCGACCCCCGCTACGCGCGACTCGACCAGATGAGCGTGGCGGAGCTCGCCCAGACCATGAACGACGCCGACGCCACGGTGCCCACGGCCGTGCGGCGCGCACTGCCGCAGATCGTCCCGGCCATCGAGGCCACCGCGGAGCGCATGGCGCGGGGCGGACGGCTGGTCTACGTCGGGGCAGGGACGCCCGGTCGCATCGGGGTGCTCGACGCCTCGGAGTGCCCGCCCACGTTCAGCACGCCGCCCGAGCTGGTGTTCGCCATCATGGCCGGCGGGCCCGGCGCGATCGTGAACCCGGTCGAGGGCGCGGAAGACGACGCCGAGGCCGGAGCCGCCGCGATCGACGCCGCCGGCATCGGCCCGCTCGACACCGTGATCGGCATCGCCTCGAGCGGCCGCACCCCGTACGTGGTCGCGGCCGTCCGCCGGGCGCGCGAGCGCGGGGCGCTGGGCATCGGGCTGTCGTGCAACGCGGACACCCCGCTGAGCGCCGTCGCCGAGCACGGCATCGAGGTCGAGGTCGGCCCCGAGGTGCTGTCGGGTTCCACCCGCCTCAAGTCGGGCACGGCGCAGAAGCTCGTGCTCAACATGTTCTCGACCATCTCGATGGTGCGAGGCGGCAAGGCCTACGGCAACCTGATGGTCGACGTGAAGGCCACGAACCACAAGCTCCGCGAGCGCGCGATCCGCATGGTGCGCACGATCGCCGAGGTCGATCGCGACACCGCGGTCGCGGCGCTGGAGACCGCCGCCTGGGACGTGAAGCTCGCGTCGATCATGATCCGCCGCGGCGAGGACCTCGCCGCGGCCACCACCCGACTCACCGCGGCAGGCGGACGCCTGCGCACGGCACTGGAGGAGAACTGATGCGCGTCCTCGGACTGATCTCCGGCACCTCGCACGACGGGATCGATGCCGCCGTCGTCGACTTCGCGACCAGCGGGGGCTTCACCGACCACGGCGTCGACCTGACCGGCACCGTGCTCGCGGCCACGAGCGTGCCGTACGCGCCGGAGCTGCGCGCCCGGCTGATCGCCGCCCTCCCGCCCGCGCCGACCACGCTCGCCGAGGTCGCGGAGCTCGACACCCTCATCGGCCAGGCGTTCGCCGACGTCGCGGCCGACATCGCCGCGCAGGTCGGCGGGGTCGACGCGATCTGCTCCCACGGGCAGACCGTGTACCACTGGGTCGACGGCGCCCACGCCCTGGGGACCCTGCAGATCGGGCAGCCCGCCTGGATCGCGGAGAGGGTCGGGGTGCCCGTGGTGTCGGACATCCGCATCCGCGACATCACCGCGGGCGGCCACGGCGCCCCGCTGGTGTCGTTCCTCGACGAGCTGCTGCTGCGCGGACGAGCCGGGGTCACGGCGGCCCTCAACCTCGGCGGCATCTCGAACATGACGGTCGTGCGCCAGGACGGCCTGGTCGCCTACGACATCGGTCCCGCGAACGCGCTGGTCGACGCGGTCATCGTGGAGCACGGGCTCAACCCGCTCGGCTACGACGACGATGCGGCCGTGGCGCGCACCGGCCGCGTCGACGAGGCGCTGCTGTCGGCCCTCCTCGACGACCCGTACTACGCGCTGACGCCGCCGAAGAGCACCGGCAAGGAGCACTTCCACCTCGGCTACGTGCACGAGCACCTGGCCGCGCAGGGCCGCGACATCCCGGTCGCCGATGTCGTGCGCACGCTCACCGAGCTCACCGTCCGCACGGTCGCCCGCGACGTCGCCGCGGCGGGCATCGGCTTCCTCGCCGTCTCGGGCGGCGGGTGCCGCAACCCGCTGATCCTCGAGGGTCTGCGCGCCGCGCTGCCGGAGACCGAGGTCGTGCTGGCCGACGAGCTGGGGGCTCCCGCCGACAGCAAGGAGGCGATCCTGCTCGCGCTCATCGGCTGGTCCACGATGCACGGCGTCCCCGCCATCGTCCCCGGCGGCACGGGCGCCCGCGAGCCCCGCATCCTCGGCACGATCACGCCCGGCGCCGGCCCGCTGCACATGCCGGAGCCGGTCGCGGCGATCTATTCGCTCACGCTCGGGGAGGCGACGGCGCCGTGAGCGGCCACGGAGCAGGCCAGGTGCGCGGCGCCGTCGCCTCAGATCGGAAGAG
>NZ_SSDM01000063.1:0-7830 GCF_004794375.1 Microbacterium sp. K35
ACCACCTCGGCGCGTTCGCGAGGGGTCGCCGCGGCGGATCCGGTCGAGCCCGCCCACGCGCGCACGCGGTCGGCCCCGAGCGCAGCGGCACTGTCGAGCACGGCCGTGAGGGACTCGGCCGCCCCCGCACGGAAGTACGACCCGTAGGACGCGACCGCGAGCCCGGCGTCGGCCGTGAGCCGCGCCACCTCTTCGGCACGCGCGACATCGCCGGGCGGCACGTGCACGTCACCGCCCCACTCGATCACCTCCAGGCCCGCGGCTGCCGCGAGGGCGACGATCCGGGCGGGCTCGAGCGCGCGGAACGTCACCGAGCACAACCCTGGGCGCATCCCCGTCATGGCCTCATCATCTCAATCCCCCTCGCCGACGGGACCCGGCCACGGCGGCACGACCGGCGGTCATCGCAGGTGCGGGGAGACGGTCGCGGCGAACGACTCGGCCGTGCGCCGGACCACGGCGCGCGGATCGGCGGCCCAGACGTCCGCGCGGAAGATCTCGACCTCGATGTCCCGGTCGTAGCCGGTCGCCCGCACCGCGCGGGTGAGCACGCCGAAGTCGATCACCCCCTCCCCCGGGTAGTGCCGCGACAGCAGCGGGTCGGCGGCGAGCGGCGTCTTCCAGTCGCACACCTGGTACGTGGCGATGCGGCCCTCGTGCCCGGCGCGCGCGATCTGGTCGAGCACCTGGGGATCCCACCAGATGTGGAAGGTGTCCACGGCGACCCCCACCACGGCCGGGTCGAAGTCGGCGGCGATGTCGAGCGCCTGTCCGAGCGTCGACACCACGGCGCGGTCCGACGCGTAGAGGGGATGCAGCGGCTCGATCGCCAGGGTCACGCCCGCGCCGCGAGCATCGTCGGCGAGGGCTCCGATCGCGTCACGCACGCGCTCCCTGGCGCCGACGAGGTCGCGCGACCCCTCGGGCAGCCCTCCCGCGACGAGCACCAGGACCGCCGTCGACCCCTCGGCCCCCGCCGCCGCGAGCGTCGCGGTCTCCTCGATCGCCCGCCGGTTGTCGTCCAGCGCGGCCTCGCGCGCGGGGCTGGCCGGGAGCGTGAAGAAGCCGCCCCGGCAGTGCGTGCTGAAACGCAGCCCGGAGTCGGCGAGCATGCGCGCCGCCCCCGCGAGGCCCACGTCCTGCACGGGCTCCCGCCAGAGGCCGATCGCCGCGAGCCCGGCCTCGGCCGTGACCTGCAGCGCCGTGGCGAGGTCGGCGTGCTTGATCGTTGCCTGGTTGAGGGAGAGACGCGGGTCGGGGAACGGGGCGGTCATGCGTCGACGCCGTTCAGCCGGAGGAGGCCGTGCCACCGCTCATGGGCGAGCTCCGGCCGCTCGAGGGCGAGCGCCGCGTTCGCGAGCTCCACGACGCGACTGAGGTGAGGGAGGCTCCGGGCGGAGTGGAGTCCGCCCACCATCTGGAACGCCGGCTGATGGCCGTTGAGCCACGACAGGAAGGCCACGCCCGTCTTGTAGTAGTAGGTCGGCGCGGCGAACACCTGCCGGCTGAGCTCCTCGGTGGGCCCGAGCAGTGCGAGGTAGCGGTCGGGGTCGTCCGCATCCAGCGCCTGGATCGCCGCCGACGCCACGGGGGCGATCGCGGCGAAGGCCCCGAGCAGCGCATCCGAGTGCCCGTGCGAGGCCGGCGTCGCACTGCCGGAGCCCAGGCTGTCGCCGCCGATGAGTCCGACGTAGTGGAAGTCGTCGCCCGTGAACATCCGCACGCCCGCGGGGAGCCGGTCGCGCACCCAGACCTCGGAGTCGGCGTCGAGCAGGCTCATCTTCACCCCGGCGATCGCGTCGGGGTGCTCGGCGATGATGTCGAGCAGCACCCGTGCCGCTTCTTCCCATCCGGCCGAGCCGTCCGCGGCCGCCGTCGGCGCGAAGTACCCGGCCAGATCGGGGTCGAACGCGGTGCCGAGCCAGTGCAGCACCACGGGCGCGGACGCGCGGGACAGCACCTCCCGGTACACGCGGCGGTAGTCGTCGGCGCTCTCGGCCGCCCTGGCGAGGTGTCGCGACGCCATGAGCACCGGCCCCGCTCCCTGCTCCTCGGCGAAGTGCAGCTGCTCGACGTACGCGTCGACGATGCGATCGAGCGGGATGTGCGCGTCGTCGACCTGATCGGTGTTGACCCCGACCACGACCGACCCGCCCTCCTCGCGGGCGACCTCGGCGCTGCGGGCGATGAGCTCGCGCGTCGCGACCGCGTCGAGCCCCATGTTGCGCTGCGCGGTGTCCATCGCATCCGCGACGCCGAGCCCCCACGAGTACACGTTGCGGCGGAACGCGAGCGTCGCGTCCCAGTCGATGTCGGCGGGGCGTCCGGGGGTGTTGTCGGCGTGCGGCTTCGGCACCACGTGGGCCGCCGCGTACGCCACCCGGCTGCGCAGTGGTCCGTCCGGCCGGGTCACGGCGTCGGGCGCACGCAGCTCGACGCCGGAGGTGCGCCCGTCGGCGGCGAGCAGACGGAGGGCGCTCATGCCCGGTCCAGCGTCAGCGGTTCGAGCACGATCTTGCGGCCCTCGGCGCTGGACGCCAGGCCGGCTTCCGCGAACTGCACGCCGCGGGCCCCCGCCAGCAGGTCGAACGGGTAGTCGGTGCCTTCGACGTAGGACACCAGGTACTCCTCCCACTGCTGCCGGAAGCCGTTCTGGAAGACCTGGTTGGCGGGCACCTGCTGCCAGTCGGCGTCGTAGTCGTGGTCGTCCTCCAGGTCGGGGTTCCACACCGGCTTGGGGGTGGCGTTGCGAGGCTGGATCTTCGCGCCGAAGAGTCCGACCACCGCGGAGCCGTGCGTGCCGTCGACCTGGAACTCCACGAGCTCGTCGCGGTTGACGCGGACCGTCCACGAGGAGTTGATCTCGGCGACGACGCCGCCCGCCAGCTCGAAGATGCCGTACGCCGCATCCTCGGCCGTCGCGGTGTAGTGCTCGCCCTTCTCGTCCCAGCGGTCGGCGATGTGCACGGCCGCCTGGGCGTAGACGCTCGTGACCTCGCCGAAGAGGTTCTCGAGCACGTAGTTCCAGTGCGGGAACATGTCGGTGATGATGCCGCCGCCGTCTTCCGTGCGGTAGTTCCAGCTCGGTCGCTGCGCGGGCTGCCAGTCGCCCTCGAACACCCAGTAGCCGAACTCGCCGCGCACCGACAGGATGCGCCCGAAGAATCCGGAGTCGATGAGGCGCTTGAGCTTCTGCAGGCCGGGGAGGTAGAGCTTGTCGTGCACGACGCCGGTCTTCACGCCGGCGTCGCGGGCGAGCCGGGCCAGCTCCAGCGCCTCCTCCAGCGACTCGGCGGTGGGCTTCTCGGTGTAGATCGCCTTGCCCGCGGCGATGGCTTTGCGGATCGCGGAGGCCCTGGCCTTCGTCACGAGGAAGTCGGCGTAGATCTCCCACTGCGGGTCGGCGAGCGCGGCGTCGAGGTCGGTCGTCCAGTCGGCGATGCCGTGGGCCGCGGCGAGTTCCGCCAGCTTGGCCTCGCTGCGGCCCACGAGGATCGGCTTCACGGTGACCCGCGTGCCGTCAGCGAGCTCGATGCCGCCCTGGTCGCGGATCGCGAGGATCGAGCGCACCAGGTGCTGCCGGTACCCCATGCGCCCGGAGACGCCGTTCATGATGATCCCGATCTCGCGGGTCGTGGCCTGTGCCATCTCGGTCCGTTCCTTTCGGTGGAGGGGGATGCGCGGCCCGGATTCGAGGATGCGGGTAAGCGCTTTCCGAGATCATGGCACGAGAACGTCCACCCCGCAACCGCGGCGGACCTCGGGCGCGCACGGCCGGCCGCATCACCGCGCCGCCCGCCGGGTCACGCTTCCGGCGGCGACCCCGTGCTGGCGCGCACGTGCAGAGCCGGGGCCAGCGCCACCCGCTCCGCCGGGCGATCGGTGCCGTCGCGCAGGCGGTCGCGGAGCAGCTCCACAGCGCGGCGGCCCACCTGCGGCTTCGGCGGGCGCAGCGCGGTGAGGGGCGGGGCCCCGTTCATCACGATCTCATCGTCGTAGGCGAGGAGCGACACGTCGCCCGGCACCCGCCGCCCCGCATCGACCAGGTGCTGCTGCAGCAGGAGCGCCTGCGGGTCGGAGTGCACCAGCAGCGCGGTCGTCGCCGTCGCCCGGATCTCGTCGAGGAGCGCGGCGACGAAGGGCCCCACCGCCGACCGATCCATGCGGTCGAGGGCGACCTCGCGGTCGACCCCCGGCTCGAGACCGAGCTCCTCGACCGCACGGCCCCACCCGCGGCGCAGGGCGGCGGAGGTCGGCGACTGCGGCGAGGTGAGGATGCCGACCCGCCGATGGCCGAGGCCGGCGAGATGACTCGCGGCGAGCGCTCCCCCGAACGCATGATCGGTGACGACGCTCTCGAGACGCGTCAGCGCGAGGACGTCGGGCGCGCGACGCTCGACGAGCACGACGGGCAGGGGCAGCGCATCCAGCCAGGCGAGGAGGGCATGACCGTCCGCGCCCGCGGTCTCGGGAGCCACGATCAGCCCGTGGACCGTCCCCGACGCGACCAGGGCGGAGATCTGTCGGCGCTGGTCGGCGGCCGCATAGCTCGCCCCCCGGAGCACGATCTGCGTGTCGGTCTCGATCGCCGCCACGCGGGCGCCCTCCACCACCTGCGGCCAGTAGTAGCTCAGCGACGGCACCACCATGCCGAACCGTCGCGGAGCGGACAGCGGCCGAGACGCGGCCGGGTCGAGAGTGCTGCGGAGCGTGGCGCCGCCGTGCACGCGCGTGAGGAGCCCCCGCTCCGCGAGGTCGGCGATGTCGCGGCGGATCGTCAGCTCGGCCACGCCCAGGTCGCGGGCGAGCGCGGACACCCGCACGGCCCCCGCGCGCCGCAGCTCGTCGAGGATCCGCTCGCGGCGGGAGATGCCGAAGCGCGGCGTCTCCTCCCCGCCGCTCACGTCGCGGCCTCCCCGTGTGTCGTGGATGCACGGCACCGTTCGGCCGAGCGGGCGCGGTGTGGGATCGGCATCGGGACTCCTTGTTCGAGTGTGTTCGATCATGACAGACCGTGTTCGTCTCCGTTGCGCGCACCGCCCCGCCGTCCTTCACTGGAGCGGCGCCGACGTCCGTCGCGCAGGCCCCGAGGAGACCATGTCCGCCCGCCCCACCGTCCTCGTCGCGATGTCCCCCGATGCCTGGGACCTCCTGTTCGACGGCCCCCGTCGCAACCGGCTCGCGGCTCTCGCCCTGATCGACGACCCCGTTCCCGTCACCGCCGTCGACGCCGCCGCCCCGCAGGAGCGCCTGGCCCGGGTGGAGGCGCTCGTCACGGGGTGGGGCGCGCCCGCGCTCGACGAGGCGGCCCTGGCCCGGCTCCCCCGGCTGCGCGCGGTGTTCCATGCCGCCGGGAGCGTCCGCGGCCTCGTGTCCGAGGCACTGTGGCACCGGGGCATCCTCGTCACCTCCGCCGCCGACGCCAACGCGGCCCCCGTCGCCGAGTACACCCTCGCGATGATCCTCCTCGCCGGCAAGCGAGCCCTCGTGCCCCTGCGGACGGCCGACCCGCAGCACGACCTCCGCACCGGCGCCCGCGTCGGCGGTCGCATCGGCAACCTCGACCGGACGGTCGGCATCGTCGGGTTCTCGCGCATCGGCCGGCGCGTGGTGGAGCTGCTCCGGCCGTTCCCCGGCATCGAGGTGCTCGTCGCGGATCCGTTCGCCGATGCGGCCGAGGTCAGGGCCGCGGGCGCCGAGCTCGTGCCGCTGGCGACGCTGCTCCCCCGCGTGGACGTGCTGTCGCTGCACGCTCCGGCGCTCCCGGCGACCCGCGGCATGATCGGACGCGCACAGCTCGCCGCCCTCCGCGATGGCACGACCATCATCAACACGGCCCGCGGAGCGCTCCTCGACCACGACGCCCTCGCCGACGAGTGCGCGGACGGACGACTCGACGCCGTGCTCGACGTGACGGAACCCGAGCCCCTGCCCGTGGACTCGCGGTTGCTGCAGCTGCCGAACGTCGCGGTCACCCCGCACCTCGCCGGCTCGCTCGGCAGCGAGACGCGGCGGCTCGCCGATGCGGCCCTCGACGAGCTGGAGGCCTGGATCGCCGGGGCTCCCCCGCTCCACCCCGTGCGCCCGGCCGACCTGGAGCACGGCGCGTGAGCACTCTCGCCCTCCCTCCGGAGGACCGCGACCTGTCGCCGTACACCGGCTGGGGTCGCGCGCACCTCCAGACGGTCGCCGACGCCATCCTCGACGGGGCCGCCCGGCACGCGAGCCCCACGGGCGCCGGTGTGCGCTATCCGGGCCGCCCTGGCGGGTTCGGCCCCGCGGTCGACGCCCTGGAGGGCTTCAGCCGCACCTTCCTGCTCGCCGCGTTCCGCATCGCCGGAGACCGCGACGGCACCGGCGACCTGGCCGCGCGGTATGCGCGCGGACTCGCCGCCGGAGTGGACCGGGGGAACCCGGAGCGCTGGCCCCGGCCCGACGAGGTCGATCAGGCGAAGGTGGAGGCCGCAGCCCTCGCCGTCGGGCTCCACCTCACGCGGGACACCGTCTGGGCTCGACTCGACGACACGGCACGCACCCGCACGATCGACTACCTCGCCGGGTTCATCGGAGGCTCGTACCCGCCGAACAACTGGGCCTGGTTCCGCATCCTCGTCGAGCAGTTCCTGGAGAGCGTGGGCGGCCCGTTCTCGACCGAGGACCGCGGGGCCGACTTCGCCCTGCTCGACGGGTTCGAGCGGGCCCACGGCTGGACCTCCGACGGCGCCGCGCGCTCGTTCGACCACTACGCGGGCTGGGCGCTGTCCTTCTATCCCGCGATCTGGGCCGACATGGTCGCCGACGATCCGCGGCACACCGCCCGGATCGCCCGCTCCCGCGCCCGCCTCGACGACTACCTCGACGATGCCCTGCACCTCATCGGCGCCGACGGCGGACCGCTGATCCAGGGCCGCAGCCTCACATACCGGTTCGCGTCAGCGGCGGCGGCGGGCGCTGCGGCCTTCACGGGCGGATCGCGGCACGGTCCTGGCCTGCTGCGCCGCGCGATCAGCGGCCAGGTGCGGCACTTCGTCGACCGCGGGACGCCGGACGCCTCCGGCGTGCTCCCGCTGGGCTGGCACGGCGCGTGGCGGGCGCTCGCGCAGGACTACTCGGGACCGGGGTCGCCGTCCTGGGCGGCGAAGGGGCTGCTCGCGCTCGCGCTCCCGGACGCCCATCCGGTGTGGACGGCCGTGGAGGAGCCGTTGCCCATCGATGCGGGGTCGTTCGCGCGGGTGCTCGCCGCGCCCGGGTGGCTCGCGAGCGGCACCCAGGAGGACGGTGTCGTGCGCATCGTCAACCACGGCACCGACCACGGCGTTCCGGGAGAGCGGCATCCGGACGCGCCGCTCTACGCCAAGCTCGGCTACTCGACGGCGACCGCGCCCGTGCTCCGCACGCCCGGACTGACAGAGCCGCTCGACGGCACCGCCGCCCTGGTGCGGGACGGTCGCCCGAGTCACCGCTCCGGCTTCTCGACCGGGACGCTCGGCGAGCACGAGGGCACGCTGCTCGGCGGGTCGTCGGGGCGGGTGCACTGGCACCGGGAGTTCGTGTCGGCGTTCGACGTGGGCGGCGGTGCGGCGGCGCGCGTCACCGAGACGGGGCCGGTGCTCGACGTCGTGTCGGTCGTGCGCGGCGCCTGGGAGGTGCGGCTGGTGCGTGTCCGCGACGCGGAGGGGGAGGCGGCCGCGACGCGGGTGCGGGAGGGCGACCAGCTGCGCGTCGGGGGATGGGCGCTGTCGGGAGAGGATCTCGTCGAGGACGGCCCGGGGAGCGTGTCCGCCGGAGCCGAGGCGGGGAACGCGTCGCACGGCAGCGGGCGGCCCGGCG